>CAZTBA010000142.1:0-13539 GCA_964611725.1 uncultured bacterium | reverse complement strand
ACACCGGGGGTTCCGATTTCCACGGCGAAGGTAGGGGCCTCGGCTTTATGGGTTCTGAGAGGGTCCCTGCTTCTCTCCTCGAAAAACTAAGGACACTCTTGAATTAGGGTGGATTTTAGATCCCATCAACGCTTGGAAGAAGGGTACCGTCTTGCCCACGTTCCTGCACATAGCTGACATACATATGGGCGTTGAAAACTACGGGAGGATCGACCCATCTACCGGTCTGAACACCAGGCTCCTCGATTTCGCAAACTCCCTTGAATTCGCCTTCGATACCGCTATAAGAGAGAAGGTCGATATGGTCATATTTGCCGGGGATGCCTACAGGAGCTGTGACCCGAGTCCAACCCACCAGAGAGAACTGGCACTGCGGGTGAAGAAGCTTGTCGATGCCAAGATCCCCGTAATCATGATCCCCGGAAACCACGATACCCCTGTATCCTTCGGAAAGGCTTCATCCCTCGACATATTCAGCACCCTCGGCCTGGCGAACATATATGTCGTGAGGAAACCTGAGATACTCAGGATAAGGACCAGAAGGGGCGAAGTTCAGGTTGCCTGTCTCCCATGGCCAAGCAGGAGCATGTTGCTACCCAAAGACGAATACAGGAAACTCTCGACAGATGAACTCACACGAAGGGTGGAGGAGATATGCTCCGATATTATATCCGATTTTGCAGCCAGACTTGACCCGGAGATCCCATCGGTCCTTGCCGCACATCTTGTTGCCTCAGGTGCAGCTTATTCCGGTTCGGAGCGCTCCGCCATGATAGGCGACGACCCGGCTGTACTCAAAGGTATCCTCGCAAACCCGGCTTTCGACTACGTCGCCCTCGGCCACATTCACAGGTTTCAGGATCTGAACCGCAACGGTAGACCTCCTGTCGTTTACTCGGGAAGCATAGAAAGGGTTGATTTCAGCGAGTCTGAGGAGGAGAAAGGCTTCTGTATAGTTACCATCAAAGATAAAGATGCATCAATTCCACAGGGTGGAGGCGGACTTCCCCTGTTCTCCACGGACGGAAAAGAAGCCCCAAGGGAAACAAGCTACAGGTTTATCCCGGTTCCCTCAAAGAAATTCGTGAATATTTCCGTGAATGCGGGACCTGATGATGATCCCACATCGAAGATCCTGGAAAAGATAGCGGAACAGAACGTGAAGGATGCTGTTGTCAAGGTAACTTATACGGTTCCGGAGGGCAGGGAATCGTCGGCCGACCTCGGGAAGATAAGGGAAGCACTTTCCGATGCCTTCCTTGTAGCCGGGATAGTAAGGAGGCTGGAGATTCCCGAGAGGAGGCTCAGGGCCAGGATATCTGAGGAGACAGCCGTAATCGATGCGCTTGATAGGTACGTAGAAGCCAACCCGAGGCTTAAAGATCTGGCGGAGGACCTGAAGAAATACGCTGCGGAACTCGAGAGGGAGCTAAGTGAGCAGACCGATGCCTTAGATAAAACACTTTGAGGGTGGTTTTCTCAGATGTTATAGGTGGATTACCCTTGGATTGAATATGAGACTATATAGATCCCGAATATTGTGAACTTCAGGAATTTATTCCTCATTCTGCAAGCCCATTTCCTACCGGCATTTTACGGAAAATGAATCCCCATCCCTACTCGGTTACAGACCATGCTTCTCCTTCCACTCCTGATACCCATAACCGGCCTTACCCTTGCCGGTGCGGAATTCCTCGATGAGGCGCAGGTCAACATCATCGCGCGGGTGGGCACCAGCCTCGTTAAGGATCAGCTCGACGATGTCCTCGGTGGGCTGCGTCGTAACAGGTGCAACCAGGAATGGCTTATCACTGCGATCACTACTGTCGAATCCGTCGTCACCGCTTACAACTGTCCAGTCGTCGCCATTGTTTTCGGGGCGGTGGGGGCCTATGTTACCCCTGCAATACACTTTCGGATGCTCTGAGTTTGGGTAGTAGGTTCTCGATGAGATATGTACCTCTGGCCCGCCTTTACTGCTGGGGCCGTAGCGGTAGTAGTTGTTTACAATGTTGACATGTATGCCCTCTGCCAGTTGCGTACCACCCACAAAGTTGTATACCAGGTTGTTACGGAAATCGAAGATGGCAGTAGGCATGTAGATCGCCATCTTCTCCCCCGGGTAAGTACCGGGCATCGCGCCCCCCGACCCGCTCCCTCCTACCCCATAAAGAAGGGCGTTGCGGTTGACGTTACCGGTCCAGAAGTTATGGTGGATCGAGACATGGTTGGCCCCGTGGGCGACGAGCATACCCATGCTATGGGCACCCTTCGGGTGCTCGCCCTCGATGATCCCCTCCGAGATAATGCACCACTGTACGGTAACATAATGACCCTTGTTGATGCCGAAATTCTCGTCGTCGGCCCAGCTTACAGAGCAATGGTCAATTACGATCCGGTGCGCGCCACCGGAAATGGCGATACAGTCACCCGATGCCCTTGCCCGACGTACCCTGATGTGCTGGACGATCACGTCACGACACCCCAATCCGGAGAATCTTATACCTCGTTCAAACAACGTGATGCCGCCCTTGTCGGCGGCGGAGGCGCCGTCAATAGTAAGTCGCCCATTGTTCACCACAACTGGTTTTTCGAGCTTGATAATGCCACCGACCTTGAACTTAACGATGCGCGGGCCCTCGGCGGCAACCGCTGCACGGAAGCTGCCTGGCCCGCTGTCCTCGAGGTTGGTGACCCAGATTATCTCTCCTCCCTCTCCTCCGATCGATTCTGCGCCGAAGCCCTCGGCCACTAAGCGCTGGGTGCCAACAGCAGTATTGTCATCTCTACAAGCCAGCATACTTATCATCAGAACGCTGATCAGACCCAGAACAACAGCTACCACTATCGCACCTGCAATTGCCTTGCGCATTCTTTCCTCCCAGACTGAGAATTGATTCCCGTTGGATGTTCTAAGAACCTTTACCGAATTTGCGAAACCAATATAAGAATGCTTGACGCATCTGTCAAGCTCTCTCTCTGTGGATTTTTTGCTTGCTGATACCGCTTCTTTTTCTTTATCTTTCGAGTAACTTCGGGAGTGGGAAGAAGCTGCGGCTCGCCCTATGTGATCTGCATCTATGCCTCTTACCTGATGGATTTTGACCGATTATGAACAGGCTTCCCTTTCGATACGGCTTGATTTATGACTTGTGCGGTTAAATACAATATGAACTACTGAAAAATAATAAGTCTCTCTAAGGAGTATACTTAGGTGATACCGGTCAAGCTCAGCCTCAGGAATTTCATGAGCTACGGGGATGATGTCCCTCCCCTTGACTTCAATCAGTTCCATGTAGCCTGCCTCTCCGGGGATAACGGGAATGGAAAATCCGCCATTTTAAATGCCATGGTCTGGGCCCTCTGGGGAGAGGGCAGGAAGGCATCGGGAGAGAAGAAGGCCGATGCCGGGCTTTTGAGGATAGGGGCTCTGGATATGAGGGTCGAGTTTGAGTTCGATCTCGAGGGTGACAGGTACTGTGTGATACGCGAGTTCAAAAAGACCCGGAAGGGATCCAAAACTAATGTCGATTTCCTGGTGTACGATCAGTCTAAGGATGAATACATAACACTTTCGGAGTCGTCTTCACTCGTAAGAACACAGAGAAAGATAAATTCTGTGCTTAATACGGACTATCGGACTTTCATCAACTCTGCATTTATACTTCAGGGACGTGCCAATGAGTTCACAAAGAAGAGTCCCTGGGAGAGGAAGGAGATCCTCTCGGAGATACTCGGGCTTTCGAAATACGAGTTCCTGTCAAAAGCTGCGAAGGCAAAAGCGCAGGATGCCGAATCAGCGCTCCGATCCTGTGGTACGAAGGTTGAAGAGATAGACAGGGAACTCTCAAAGAAAGAGCTCTACCACTCCAAAATCGGAGAGCTCGAGGATCGGATCAGCTCCCTGTCTTCCGAGATAGAGTCACTTGAGACAGAGTTCGAGGCTCTCTCTCAGAGACAGAGGGAGCTTCGGATCAAGAGGGACCAGGTCCATGCTATCGACGGCCAGATCTCAGGTCTCGATGCCGATATGGTGGGGCTTGGGGATCGATTGAACCAGCTCAAAGCGGATCTCAAGGGCTGCGAGGATCTGATGTCCAAAGGGGAGGAAATAAAGGCCTCTTACGGAAGGTACGGGGAGCTGAAGGCTGAAGACAGGAGGTCCTCCGAGGCACTCCTGAAGTTGAGGGATCTCGAACGGGAGAAGCTCTCGCTCGAATCCAGGATAAATGAGGAGGCCCATAGGCTCGAATCGGAGAAAAAGGTCATAGAGTCCAATCTTGGAAAAGCCAGGTCTGACCTCACTGAACTCGGGGAGGTCTTGAGGAAGGAAGCCGAGATAGAGGATGGCTATCGAAGGTTTCTGGAGGCCAGGGCCGATGAGGAGCTCTGGCGAGAAAAGAAGGGAAAATATGAGAAGCTCCGGGAGAGGGAGGTCGAGCTTCAGGTAGCTGTGGAGAAGGCCAGGTCCACCCTCGAGTCCGAACTCAGGTTCTGTGGGGATGAGCTATCAGGGCTTCGGGAAAAGGTGGGGGCAAGGGAGGGGATTCTAAAGGATCTCGACATTAAGAGATCGGAGCTTGAGAGGGTCGAGGGGCTTGAAAAAGAGAAGGATGAAATTTACAGGGAAGGGACATCCATGAGGGTTGGGGCAGAGGGCATGAGCAAGGAAATAGAGATCCTCCTGTCTGAAATGGGGGACAACAGGGAAAGGCTCAGGGCCCTGGCGGAAAGTGTGGAGGCGAAGTGCCCCCTCTGTGAAAGCAGGCTGAGCGAGTCAAGGCTCAAGGATCTCAACAGGAAGATAAGCTTTGAGATTGAGAGCAGGTCGGAGAGGATAAGTGCCCTTAAGAAGGATCTCACCTCGCTTGAGACTGAGAGGGAGGCCCTGAGAAACCGCTACAGAGGGCTCGAATCTGAGATGAAGAGCCTTCCTGAACTCAGGACATCGGTCCATTCACTCGAGAGTTCCCTACATGAGCTGGACTCCGCCCAGCGTAAAATCGGGGAACTCGAGGAGAAGATATCCGTTATAAGTTCCGGTCTCGAATCGGAGAGGTACACACCCGAAGAGCGGAGTGAGCTTGAGAAAACGCGTGAGGGTATCAGAGGAATCGGATATGACCGGAGCGCCCATGATTCCTGCAGAAAGATGACGGAGGAGCTCGAGCATTTCAGGCAGGAGAAGGTGGGACTCGACTCCGCCAAGTCACGCAGGGATAAGATTGCGGACGAGATACCGATCCTGGAAGATAGACTTTCCACCGTAACCGCTACTATAGATGGGAAGGGGTACGCGCTCGAGGATAAAGAGAAGCTCTCTTCGATCATGGAACTGATATCAGACCTTGGATATGACGGTGCCTCCCACAGAAGAGTTCAATCCGAGCTGGATGCCCTCAGGGATGCACCCCTTCAGATGGAGAGACTCGAAAAGGCGAAAGCCGAGATATCGAAGATAGCCAATGAGGTATCCTCGTTGGAGGAGAGTTTGGCCAAAAAGTCGAAGCTGAAGCAGGACCTCCTATCCCGAAAGAAGGAATTTGAGGAGGAGATATCTGCATCTGCCGAAGTTGAAGCGGAAATAAAGAAGCTCAAGTTGGTGCTCAGCTCAGCCAAGGAGAAGAAAGAACTCGCCCTCCAGGAAAAGGGGAAATACCAGGGAAGGTATGACACCTGCCTGGAGTTGGAATCCGAAAGGAAGAAGCTGGAGGCTGAGGGAAAAGAGGTGGGGAAGAAATCGCTGATATACAATGAGCTCAGCACCGCTTTCGGGAAGGATGGGATACAGTCCCTTATAATAGAGAGCACCATACCCGAGCTCGAAGATGAGGCTAACTACATACTTTCCAGACTCACAGACAACAGGACCCATATTACAATAGAGCCGCTCAGGGATCTCAAGAAAGGGGGCACCAAGGAAACCCTGGATATAAAGATAAGTGATGAAGTAGGCACCAGGGATTACGAGCTCTATAGTGGGGGAGAGGCCTTCCGGACGGATTTTGCCATCAGAATAGGGCTGTCGAAGCTCCTGGCGAGGAGGGCCGGCGCCAGGCTCAGGACCTTAGTAATTGACGAGGGGTTCGGGACTCAGGATTCGAAGGGTCTGCAGAATCTCATCGAGGCGATACAGTCTATAAGCAGTGATTTCGATAAGATCATAGTTGTAACACACCTTGAGGAACTCAGAAATGCCTTTCCGGTGAGGATAGAGGTCGAAAAATCGCCGGATACAGGCTCAAGATACAGTATAGTGAGGTGATATTTTGAGGAAGCTTTTTGCGTTTACGTTTTTGATCTCCCTTTCGATTTTCTTATACACCGTCCCTGCCAGTTGTAAGCCTGTTTCCGATTCGCTAGCCATAAGAGCCGAGAAGCTCGCCTCATCCGGGGATCTCAAGGGAGTAGAGCATTTGATCGAGGGCCTTTCAGGCCCGGAAGCCGGGGCGCTCTACGTCAGACTCGGACACATTTTCCTCGAGAAAGATCATCTCAAAGGTGCCGAGAAGCTCTTCAGGAAAGGGGTGACCTCGAAGGGGGATGTCGCCGAGGCCTGGTATGGGATCGGTCTGGTTTATTTGAGGAAACGTGCGGGGAAATTCAGGGCGATAGAGGCCTTCAAGAAAGCTGTCGAGAAGGATCACAGTATGGACAAAGCTGAGCTTGAGACAGCCAGGGTCTATAGATCCCTCGGCCCCCTCTCCATTTATTCGGCCAAGAGCCACTATCTCAAAGCGCTCAAGATAAATCCCGACAATTACGAAGCCAATATGGAGCTTGCTAACCTCCTTGAGGTGAACTTCAGGGACGTGGACGGTGCAATGAGGTATTACCGAAAGGCGTGGAACATAAGACCTACATCTTCCGAAGCGCTCTATCTACTGGCAGACGGCTATCTGGAAAAGGGAAATTACGAGAAGGCATTCTCCATACTCGAGACCGGTATCAGCCACTCGTCCGATGACAGGTGGCTCCACTTAACAGCTATGGGATCGGCTTACATAGGTCTTGGAGATATTCAGAAGGCATCGGAGCTTTTCGGGGAAGCCTTTTCAAGCATGCCCGATTCCGAGATTGTGTTCTACACCGATCTTTCCGTAATACTTTCACGTGGTGAGCTGAAGCGGTACAGGAAACTTCCGCTTGAGGAAAGACAGAAATTCGAGAGGAAGTTCTGGGTTTCGAGGGATCCGACGCCGCTCACTGCTCTCAATGAGAGGAAGCTCGAGCACTACAGAAGGGTTTGGTATGCAAGGAACAGGTTTTCAAGGAACGTTTATCCCTGGGATAACAGGGGTGAGGTCTATGTGAGGTACGGGGAGCCGGACTACAAGTCCGATTCCAACAGCCCGAATTTCACTATAAACCCAGAGGTGGAGGAGCTCAAGAGGAAGGTTTCAGAGAGGGTTAATCCGCTTGGGACTGACTATACGTGGGGACCGTCATATCCGATCGAGGACAACGTTAGATGGGAAAGATGGGTCTATCTCGATCTCGGAATCGATCTGACGTTCACGGATCAGGTTTCAAATGGGAGGTATATCTTTGCACCGCCTCCCCCAAGCTCCAGTATACTTTCCCCCGCGCTTATGGCTGAGCTTATGGAAAGCTCTCCGAGCGAGCAGGCGAGCAGGGCTTTCGAAGTTGCCCCTGCCATTTATTATCACGACTACGATGCCAAGCCCCTGAATGTCCCAAATTACTTGGCTACCTTCAAGGGAGATGAAGGAAGAACGAGGCTTGAGCTTTACTACGGAGTCATAGAATCGGAATTTGAACCTACCTTCATACGTGGTAGGGAGGTCCTCTCCCTCGAATCGGGCATAGTGGTGTTCGATAGAGATTGGAACGAGACCTACAGCGGGATCGACACCACAAAGTGGTTTCCGAGCTCGATCTCCAGGTCGGTGTTTATAGGACAGAAGGAGATCAATCTGCAACCCGGTGAATACCATCTGATTACCCAGTTCAGAGATCCCATTTCCGGTAGGATACAGATATACAAAAGAGCTCTGGAGATCAGAAGCTACGACATCGACAGAGTAAAGGTAAGCGATCTGGAGCTTGCTTCAGGTATAAGCTCTGTTGGAGATAATGACAACAGGTTTATCAAAAATGATCTGAAGATCATTCCACTGCCCACAAGGATGTACCATGTCGGTGATATAGCACATATATATTTTGAGATCTATAATCTCAGGAGGGGCAAGCGTTTCGGAGGGACCCAATACAGGGTGACCTACTGGATCGTAGCATCCGAAGATGGAAAGAAAGGGATCTACGGCAGGATGAAAGGGTTGTTGGGTTTCGGGAGGAAACACAAAGTTGGGATCTCAAGCGAAGAGAGTGATCTTGCGCGCGATATACCTATGCACCTTTCTATCGATCTCTCCGATCAGAAGCCGGGAAGGCTTGTGCTTAAGGTTGAAATAACGGATCTTAACAGTAATGCGAACGACTCCAGGGAGATAGACCTGCTGATAAGATGACTTCCAGAAGGGAGATGGACAGTGACATTTTCCAAAAATTCCGTATTCCTTGTTCCCATTTTGATCCTGTCGTTGCTCGGATGTGGAACGGGAGTTGATGAACGCGACAGGGTAAGAAATATTTACGACGATCCCGAAAGGATCGAACAGGTCGGCGGAGGTGCTCTGTGGTTCGAGACCTGGTACTACGATGACTACTATGAGGAGAATGTAGGGCTCGGTTTCAACTTCAGGAGGGGAGCCCCGAAATGTGGTGGTGAGAGAGATTACTATATTTACAGTCGGTTCGGATACAGAATGGAAGATTCCATTTTGGTTATCACATGGGAAGACATATATTATTACCAGACTGCTCCGACCGTCAACGAAAATCCCATGGGACCGTAAGAGTCTACTTGGGGAGCTCTTCATAATCGAGATGGGCCGTCAGTGGAAGACTATCAAAGCTATACGGACCAGCGTCTGGTTGAAGCCTGCCTCCAGGCCGATGGTCTTGCCTGGAAAGAGCTGGTCTCCAGGTTCGGGGGACTTGTCTACTCCATACCCCTCAGGGGCTGCGGATTCAGTCCGGAAGATTGTGACGATGTCTTCCAGTCGGTTTTCGGGACCGTCTACGAGAAGCTCTCTGAACTCAGGGAACCCCCAAAGCTGAGGTCCTGGATAGTGAGCATCACCTGGAGGAAATGCTTCGACCTTCAGAGATCCAAGGAGGTGATCCAGGAGCCTTTTGAGATCGATGAGATAAGCGCCGAGGAGGGCACCCCTGTAGATGTAGTGGCCCATGAGGAGAGGAAAGCTATCCTGAGGGAATCGCTCGAGGAGCTTTCAAATCTGAGGGCGAAAGCTATAATAATATGTAAGTTCTACGAAGGAATGTCATACAGGGAGATAAGCGAGGCCCTTGATATACCCTTGGGTAGCATAGGACCGATACTGGGAAGGGCATTCGAGGATCTCAGGTTGATACTGAAGAGGAAAGGGCTTGAGCTTTGATACCATCGCAGCACTCATAAATTTATGGGGGCAAAACTCTTATGAAAAGATGGAAACTTCTGGTTGGGATCCTGGCGACGGTTCTCATACTTTTCGTTATGGTTTTCTCTATTTACAGGAGATCTGTCGCCCCATACGTGTACCTCTCGAACAGCTACAAAGCCGTTAGCAGAATGGCCGATGCGGATTCCCCTGAGCCCATAAGTCTCAAGGCACATATTGAGCTGACCGTGGGAGTAAAGGTGATATCAAGCTATTCGGTCAAAGCGGATGTAAAATACTTTAAGCCGGATAAATTCTTTATAGCTACTGAGGGGAAACTGGGCAACTTCACTGTAGTCTCCGATGACAGGGATACCTGGCTTTACCTCCCGAAGAAGGGTGTGGTATTCCACGGAATCGATAACCTGCCGGTGTGGAGAATAGAGATGGGGGCTACGCGTCCGGTCGAAAGCGGATCTGGCGTTGTAAAACCTGCATCTTCAACTCCCGGCGGGACGAGAGCTATCCTTAAAGTGGACGTGAACAAGCTTATGTCGGACTACAGCCCCGCTATGACTTCGATGTCTTTTGCAGGTGAGACAGTCAGGTCGATAACACTTACCCCGAAGTCTCCCGGGACATCCGTCCCAACACTGAAGTTTTATATTTCGGAGTCC
This sequence comes from uncultured bacterium, assembly GCA_964611725.1. Taxonomy (GTDB): domain Bacteria; phylum Latescibacterota; class CAZTBA01; order CAZTBA01; family CAZTBA01; genus CAZTBA01. The sequence goes on along the minus strand of CAZTBA010000142.1, from coordinate 3,395 downwards.
GACCTCCTGCCACGCATGGTTACAGTCGATTACGGGGAGGGAAAGACCAGAGCTGAAGTTGTCCTCTCCGATGTCGTGGTCGGTTCCGGGGTCTCCGATCAGGATTTCATTTTCCAGCCTTCTGAAGGTACGGAGGTCAGGGACATCCCAAGAGAACAGCTTCTCAAATCCCTCAAGGCCATCCCTGAGGTAATACCGGAGATGTTGTGACCGAGATGGGATGGCCTAAATGAAACAGCCCTCGATATACCGAAGGTAAAGGAGTTTGTAATGTTCAAGCTTCACAGGTCTGGCTTGCTCCTGGTACTTTGCCTTGTGGCTTCGCAGGTGACTTCGCCTACGCTCTATGCCCAGGGGCCTTCAGTTGACATATGGGCAAACCCTCCCCGTGTGCTCCTCGCCGAGGAAGGGAAGGGTTACCTCGAGGAGGTGGAGGGGAACCTGGTGCTCCATCTGGAAGGCTCACCCTACGAGATGGGTTACCAGCATGGTGTATTGCTCAAGAACCATGTCCGCCGGAACGTCCGTAATATACTCTACGGAGTAGGGGTTGTAAGCAGTATAGAATCCGGCAAATGGTTCCTTGACGAGATACAGTCAGCTTACGAAAGGCTTAAGCCCCACATACCGAAGGAATATATTGAGGAGATGGATGGGCTGGCTGATGGTGCGGGAATAAAAAGGGAAGAGATAAGGCTTACGAACGTTTTCCCTGAGCTTTTCCATTGCAGCGGTATAGCGCTGTTCGGGAAAGCCACCGAAGGAGGGAAGCTTTACCACGGTAGGATCTTGGACTACATGACGGGGGTCGGACTCGACAAGCATGCCGTTGTTGTGGTATATAAGCCTGTCGGGAAGCATCCCTGGGTCAATGTATCGTATGCCGGCTTTGTGGGATCTGTCACAGCTATGAACGATGGCCATATAGCTGTAGGTGAGATGGGGGGACGTGGTGAGGGCGAATGGGATGGGATGCCGATGTCGCTTCTGGTGAGAAAGGTGGCCGAGGAGGCCGAGAGTTTGAAGGAAGCTTTGAGAATAATGAGAACCACACCGAGGACTTGTGAGTATTACTATGTGATCTCCGATGGTAACGGCCCCGATGCTATAGGGATCTACACCACCCCGAAGGTTTTCCAGACCGTCGCCCCCGGACAGTACCACCCTCAACTTCCCACCCCGATCGATGACACTGTGCTTTTCAGCGGTTCGGACAGGTACAAAGCTCTGGTAGAGAGGGTCGAAAAAGGCTACGGGAGGATAGACGCTGCGGCTATGATAGAGGTAATGAAGCGTCCCGTTGCCATGAAGAGCAACCTCCATAACGTCCTTTTCGCTCCCGAAAGCCTCGATTTCTGGGTCGCCAATGCCAAGGGTCTCGAGCCAGCATGCAATCGGAAGTATACACACTATAACCTCGGCGTTCTGCTTAACGAACGCCCTGTTAAGTGATTTTTAAAATGCTCTTTGGTATTTTCTATTGTTTAGAGAATCGCCCAAACTCTCGAAGCAATGAGAAATCGTAAGCAGTCAGCGGTCGGCTATCAGCAATCAGCAAAAGCTGAGAGCTGAATGCTGATAGCCTACGAAAAATTAACAGAAGCTTCCCAAAAATTACTTAAAGAAACGGGATAGAAAATATGATAATACTCGTCGTTTTCCTGGTCGGTGGGATCGTCCTCTTTGTACTTTTCTCCTCAAGGAGGATACGGGCGTGTGGCATCTGTGGAAAGGGGTTGAAGAAGATCTCCGATCTCCCTCAAAAGAATTTCCTCGAGATAGGAAGTGAGTTGAGAAAGGAGGATATACGTCTAACCTCAAAGGACCTTCAGAAGATAAAATTCTGTCCGGAATGCAACAGGATATACGATAGGAAATGGCTGCATCCGAGGTCTATCCGCGATATAGAGGTTGAGGATACCTTCAGACTCTGTGACTGTGGCCAGGGTATGGCGATGTATCCCTCAGCATGGTTTCGCAAGATAGATGATGATATGGTTGAAAAAGCCCTCAGGGAACTGTCAAGGCGTGGTGTGGATAGCTCGTGCCTTCACTGCGGCTGGAGCCTTATTAAGGTAGATGATAGCTATAAGGTACCTGAGAACTGCTATGTCTGTGAAAGTGACGATCCTATATTCATATGCAGGCTGTGTGGACGCGTCTACAGGTGGGAGAAACTCAGGAATTTGGGATATAAGGTTTACAGGTGCATCCATAATCCCTGAAATTCCCGATCAGCCGAGGGAACCGATGAAGTTGCCCGACATACCCGTAAAGGAGTCGATCGTTATCCACAGTCCGTAGGTGAAAAACTCTCCGAACACCATCCCCAGGAAAAACGGCCTGGTCTGTCTGAATACCTTCGGCCCACCATACTTGAGCACTATCGACTTTATAAGCCAGGCCAGAAAAGCACTGAACCAGATCTGCTGCATCGGCCACACCCCGCTTATCGGGTAACCAAGGGGATGAAGCGGCCACCAGAGGAACCTCCTCCTGGCAAGCATCAGAAGCATCATGAATCCTGCACCGATCCCTTTATAGAGCCAGCCGTCCCAACGGGGTCCCGACGGATTCTTTATGGAATGGGCGGCGTAGTTGAACGGGTCCCTTGCACCTCCGCCGAAGGCATGGCGTCCGACGTTCAACCCTCCGGATTCCGATGCATAGTGTATGACCCCCCAGGATGATCCGATGAAAGATATGGCTATCGCTATCACCATTCCCCAGAACAGAAATCTCTTGCTCCTCTTCAGAGGCTCCGCAAGCTTCAGGCTGTTTGCACAGGCAGCCATAACGAAGTTCCTCGTGTCCCCGGCCCAGGAGAAGGTATAGGCGAAGGATAAGAGCCCGGCGGGACCTATGTTCTCACTGCCGAGCACCGATATAGTGAATGCTGCAGGGACAGTGGGATACCTGATAGATGGGACCCCCGCCTCGACCACGATCCTGGTTAGACCTGTGAAACCGATGAGGAGGCCGAAGAAAAACACCGGTACCACCCACCAGGGAATCCCCATCATCCCAAGCCATACCCCCATGACAGCCAGCCCCACTATCGCTATCAGGACGGCGGCGCGATAGGATAGGATCTCTCCCGAGTCATCAATGTTGCTGTCACCCTTGAAAGCCTTCCTGAAAACATCCCTGAGATGGAACCTTGCGACCCAGAGTCCGAAGATTACCAGCACTATCATCGCCCCCATCTCCTGATGGGAGACTATCACCGACTGGCCGCTCATGCTGTACCGCCCGAGGTTCTCCGTGCTTGAGAAACCAATTATGTTCGATATCCCCTGTTGAGACTTCGTGAAGAGATGGAAGAACCACAGGCTGAAGGCAATGTCGAGGTTTATGAGATATGCCAGACCGATCATACCGAAGAATACCCTGAA
>CAZTBA010000141.1:0-13603 GCA_964611725.1 uncultured bacterium | reverse complement strand
TGACAACTTTAACCGTCTCTCCTACTTAACAACACTTAAAAGGGAGACTACCTGATTTCACTAGATCCCGCAATCAGTGGAAGTACTCTAACTTCCCCAGATGAAGCTTCAATATTGAGGACAGAATTCAGTTCTCGTTGAGGCCAATTCTTAGAAATAAAAGATTCGCTGAGGACTACAATCACGTAGCGAGATGTTCTCAGCCCTTCATTTACTTTTTCTGTGATACTATCACCCCATCTAACTTTTACCTCATCATACCAATACGATATTCCGGCCTTATCCATAGCATGAACCAATGGTCTCACAACATCTCGCTTGTCCTCACTCGCATGGCAAATGAATATATCTTTACGTTCTGTCATCACTCAATTGCTCCCACTGGTGTTTCGCAACTTTGCGGTGTCTGCCGTTCCATTATAGGCTATTAACGTCTAACATACCACTAGCAAAAACGGAGTTGAAACCATACATTTCCTTGTATAATATAGCCAATCATTATCGCTACTTCAAGCCCTTTTCCCAATTTCTTCCAAGCTCTAATCAACACTGCCACAATCATCCGCACATTCCGCACTTCCTGAATAACTTTTAAATTCCCTTATCAGCATAATCTCATGAGTATGAACTATCTACACCAGGAGAAAGGGATCATCGCAAATCCCGACATCTTTCTTGAGGATTACATTCCTCCGGATATCCCGGCAAGGGAACCCCACATCAGGGAACTGCAGCTTGCCCTCTCTCCGGCTCTGGAAAGGAAGAAGCCAGTCCATTCCTGGTTATTCGGGAGGCCGGGTGCAGGCAAATCAGTTACTGCAAGGTATATGCTCCGCCAGATAGAAAAAGAAGGGGTGGAGGGGTTGTATATCAACTGCTTCGAATACAGGACATTTTTCTCGGTAATGGACAAGATTATCAGGGAGCTGAGATTGCTCGGTGCAGAGAAACTTGACACGTCTTACAAGCTTGAGAGATTTGCCAGATACGTGGGGAAAAAGCCCTTTATTCTCATACTGGATGAGATAGACAGAGTAATGAAGAAAGAGAGGGAAACCGCAATCTACAACCTGAGTACAATCGGCAATGTCGGCCTTATCCTTGCCTGCAACAGCGAGCTTGTTTACTTCGGCCTGGATGAGAGGGTGAAGTCGAGGCTAAACCCGATAAGAATAGAATTCAGGCCATATTCCATAGGTGATTTGAGCTATATTATCCGTCAGAGGGCTGAATATGCCGTATGTCCTTATGCGTGGGGTGAAAACGTCCTTGAGAAAATCGCGGAGCTGTCTGAAGGTGATGCCAGGATAGCCATGAGGACTCTGAAGAGTGCGTGCGAGCTTGCGGAAAAGGAAGGACGTGGGAAGATACTTTCCAGACACATAAAAGAGGGGTGGGGTAAAGCAAAGGAGTTAAAGAAGGACTATATGCTGAATAAGCTCACCTATCACCATAGAATTCTTCATGATTTGATCAAAAAGCGTGACGGTATACTTTCCGGTGAATTATGGATTTCATATCTAGAGGAATGTAAGAATAAGGGACTGAAACCGGTAGCCCAGAGGACGTTCTGCAAATATATCAGAAACTTAAAGGACTTTGGATTGATTCAGGATGAAAGGGCACTGGTGAGGGGAAAGGTAAGCAAATTTAGAGTATTGTAAGCTGAAGGAACAGAGAAGCTAACATGATTAATTATGAACTTTGAACACTCTCCCGTGGCCCGGGATAATATTATCCGCAACTTCCAGGATTTTCTTTCTGCTGTTTATCAGATCTTTCTTATTCTTTACATAAGGATCTTCATGTTTCAGTAGGCTTTCTTTATCTGTTTTCTGCTCCTCATCATCAGACCACCAGAAAACGTCACCGACTATTGCTACTTTCCCAAACTTCTTGCTTCGGGCCAGAACTGTGCAGTGGAACATATCATGTCCGGGAGTTCTGTGGATTTCTATATCAGTTTCCGGAATCCTACCATCGTGTTTTTCGATTTTACCATCGAATGAATAGATCTCACTGTCATCCAGAATCTTCGCAGTCTCAAAAATCCCCGCCGGAAGGGAATGGTCCAAATGATAGTGGGTCAGGATGACATAGTCTATATCCGGTATGGACAGGTTTTCCTTTTTCAAGGCTTCAAGCAAAAGTTTTCTATCCATCCCGGGATCGACAAGTATGTTTAACCCGCTCTCCCGAATCAATACAGTATTGGATGATGCGAATGAAGTGCTGTTTTCTTGCTTTACGTAGCCTTTAACTATGATTCTGATTTCAGCCATAGTATAAGCCTGGATGAGATGTTTATTAATATAAATACACCCCTTTAGCTCACTCAGTTTCCAACATAAGCATTATCCGCAACCTCTTCAAGGAATTATTTTTAACCAGGGTCTCAATCACCCTTCATGAAGGAATTCAAAAGCATATCCGAGGTCTACGACTACATCGAAAGGGAAGCCAGAAGAAGAGCTGAGGAGATATTGAGGAGGGAAATTTATGGGAAGGAAAGTTCTTGAAAATAGTACCGCCAGGAGTGATTCTGAAAGGGCCATTCTTTCACTGTTGACCCTGTCAAACTCACCTCTTTCCTCAGGCATCCTATCCATACTTTCCGGTATGCCTATTTACAAGGTCTGCAGGATCCTCGGCAGGCTTGAGAAGTTCAGCATTGTTGAGAGGGCCACTGTCACGCCAACTGTCTACTGGAAGCTTAAGCCCTCCGCTTAGCATTTCCGTCAAAACCTCCCTCACTCTCTGGTCAATCATCTTGTCCACTGTTTCAGGGTTCATGAGACTCAGAAGTTTCTTTTCCTTCTCTTCGGATTCCATGGCTGTTTTGACATTCAGGGGCAAACCACATCTGTTGCAGAGATTTGCCGTGGCTTCGTTGAGCTTCTCGCACTTGGGACATCTAATAGGCTCAAGCTCATTCTCGTCCTTTCCCCTGTTATCAACTTTCATTCCGTGCATTTCCAGTATGGCATTGTCAACATCCCTGCCTGAGAGATGAACGTAAACAGAAGCCATTTTTGAGCTCTGGGTCCAGCCGAGATATTCTTTCATCTGTGATTCTGTCAGGTGATTAGCCAGATACGTGGCCCGGGAATGCCTGAAGTTATGGGGATTCACTTTCTTCCTGATACTGCACTGTCTTGACAGGCCTATCAGCAGTTTTCTGAGTGTATTGTAGCAGACCAGCTTGCTGTGGTTTATGGTTCCGACGGAAACCCAGAGATAGGAATTCGGGTCACCCCTGTTCGGATGATGTTCTATCCAGTTTGAAAGATAAGGTGTTGAGGTTATGAGCCTTACTCTTCTGGGGCCTGTTTTCCCGGTGACTCTGATTACACAGCCCTGTTTGTCAAACTCGACGCTCTTTATCTTCATGGATAGTAGTTCACCAACCCTGAGCCCTGCTTCATAGAGAGTCGAAATCATAGCCTTGTCTCTCATATGGGAAGCGACTTCAACCAGCTTTCTGACTTCAGTCACAGTAAGCATGTCCTCGGGTAACTTGGCATTTTTCGGGATCTTCGGTTTCAGCCACCTTACTTTGTTTGGGTAATCTTCGTTATCGCATTCCATAACCTTGTAGAATTTCTTCAGCATGACCTTGCAGTCGTGCTTGCTCCAGTCGGACATATCCAGTCTGTCTATTTTTGTTACGAGCTTCTTTATGTCTTCCTTGTGGGTCTTGTCAAGATCCTTGTCCAGTAGTCTCGTTATTTTCTTCAGGCAATACATATATTTCAGAACCCTCCTCACATGAAGTCCCAGTGAAAAACACTCATCGTGGAACTTCAGAATAAGCTCTTTGTTTCTCCCAGATAATTTCAGATCTTCACTTATCCTTTTCTTCACATTATCCAGCTGTTTCTCATAATATCCGTTGTAGCCTGTCATGGCATAACCCCCTTAACTTTTACACGCAGGGTTTTTTACGCAAAACCCTCAGGGAATTACACCTAAATCCTATCGCCCGCCCGAGGCAATAGGGCTAAGGTATAATGCCCTTTAAATATACTTTTGGCTTCTGTAGTATTTTTGAACTTAGGGTTTATAAATGCTTTGGACAGGAAAGCGTGGGGAAATACTAAACACTGCAAAAGTTCTTGACACAGAAGGATTCTGGTTTATATTGTGCGGTGGATGCTATGCTTCGTACATCTGACTCATCTGGTCTAGGATTAAATAAGAACTGAACATTCTTGAACTAACCATGAAAACTGCTTCTATTAACTTTCATCCCATTTACTTCGTAATCCTTTTAACATTCTTCTTTCATTTGCATGAATGTCTGGCTGAAGATGCCAGTCAACCTTTTGTAAATGCATACAATTTTCGTTACGAAGATATCAATTTCCTAACTTGGACAACTAAAGCTCTGTCCTATCAAACTGGATCCGGTAAACCATTCAGATGCGAATTTAATAGCGTAAACTTTGCCGGTAGTGATGGTATTACTGGCATTGGGGTGTTTTTTCAGAATGTTTCACACTTTGGACCACCTGACACATGTTTCGCATATGTTGACGGCAGTTCAACAGGCATTTGGCTTACGGCTCAAAGTGATATGGTTCCAACAGACTTTGGGGTGACGATAATTGATTCTTCTGGTAGTTTTCAACGCTCCTACACTATGATCGACGGTATGGCGGGTATATATGGTAGACAAGTGTATAGTGTTAATGAACTAGGTTATCCTGAAATTATCTGGAAGGTAGTTAAAGGAGAAGTAAAGAATGGTATATTGGCCTCTGATAAGCTTACAAGAAGCACAGATGGATCATGTAGTTGGATTGGTGTTTCCGGATTATTTAGAGAGTGGGATTTTTTTGTCAATATTAACAACACAGGTGAGAAGCATATAGCCCGTTATTATATCCCGATAGAATATGGTGATGAAATAAGGCCATTCGACCCTATAGTTCTTCATCCAGAGTATCAATCACCAATTAATGATGATTTGTCAAGATCAATAGTAACATTTCTTTACTATGATTTTGGAGTAAAATCGGAATATTCCCAAAGCTGGACAAATATAACAGATTTCAGTGTAATAAGATTTCCAGACCCTCAAGATAATGTTGATACTAGATTTGGCTATGATGTGAATTATCATGATGGTAAGAAGGTTCTTGTAGCTACCTGTGGAATATATAGCGCTTCAAAAGAAGACACTGTCTTTACAGACATAGGAATTAACAGTCTACATGATTCTGAATGGCATATTGGTATTCAGGCTGCTATAAACGATAAGATACATGATTTGAGCAATTCTTTAGGGGTGAAAAATGATGCAAGTTTTGGGTATGATGCTCAGTTTGATATATTAGAGCCAGATCGGCCTCCATCGAATTATTTAGAGCTGTATTTTCCACATCCGGAATGGAAATCTCCTAGAGGTTATAAGTTTACAACTGATTATATAAAGAATAGTGACTATCGAGATACTACTATAGTTTGGAATTGTGAGATAAACACAGATCAAAGCAATCAAATTATAACAGTTAGAACTAACATTGAACCGTTTGTTCCTAATAATATAAATATTCTTCTACATGATACTGAGCTCGATTCTTTACAGGATATTAAATCAAACGAGTATCAATACAGTTCTGGACCTGGCGGGATACGTCGCTTTCAGCTACTCCTGGGTTACTTTGCGCCAACTATTTTTGCCCCTACTATTTCTACACTTCCAGACGCCTTTGCTCTGCTTCCGAATTACCCTAATCCTTTCAATACTGTTACAATTATAGGATATAGACTGCCCAAGACTGCTCATGTGCGGTTAGCGGTTTATAATACACTGGGGCGAGAGGTGGTCGCTTTGGTTAATGGAGTGCAGCCAGCCGGTGGTTACCAGGTGAATTGGGACGCGAGTAGGGTGCCTAATGGAATCTATCTGATCCATTTGGAAGCAGGAGACTTCACTGAGGTAAGGAAGGCAGTTCTACTGAAGTAAGATTTTCCGAAGCCTGTCATTTCAGAGGCAGTTCCAGAAGAAGAACCGCCCTTTTTTCTTATTTTCCCGCTACTTGCTTTTTCTTACCTGCACTATCCGCACTCTCTTCAGCAAATCCTCATATAAACTTCTTCTCAACCCTTCTCCTATGGGAAAATTCATCCAGTATATCTGCCCGAAATGTCTGATGAAGTATGTTTTTGACAGCTCAGACTGGAACGTTAAGCTCTGTACATTCTGCAGCGTTCCCCTCATAAGAATCGAGGAAGATCCATGATGAAATGCGAAAACTGTGTCAACGGGATATGGATGGGAAATGGCTACTGGTGCCTCAGATTCAAGGCGGTTCCGAGTCCAGAGATAGCTCGAAAATGCAGGGAATTCCTGGACAGGAAGGAATTCAAGCTGTAGACAGGAGTGATAAAGCTGAGATTAAAAAAGATAGTATCGGTGAAAATAGGGGGGAGGTTCTACGACCACGTTACAAAGAAACTCAACAGCAGGCATCTGTATTCGAAAGGCCTCTATTCCATTTACCGGTTCTCTTTAGGCGTGAACCAATATCCATGCTTTCTCTTTTCTCCCTCCTGGAAGAGCTACCCTTCTGGAGAGCAGGAGCTTTGTCTCAGGGCACTGCCTGTGGAAGAAGGATATCTTATCTCAAAAGAGGGCAGACCCTACAGCCTTCCCATAGAGCCGGTAATCCGGAGGATCGCCAGCTTCTTCGGACTGAAACTCAATCAGTCAGCGTCTGAGCTTTGGGATTCCCTGATTGAGTGGCACATGGAAGATCCCATATTCTTCGGTGAGGACTTTCCACTGCCAGATGAAGAGCTTGACGAAATAAAAAAGTGGAACGCTAAGAAATTCAGCACAAAAGTAAACGATTTTCTGACCGAAGGTATGGAAAAGGATGAGCGTCTCCTGTATGTCTTTAGAGCATTGCTGCTTAATCTTACCTTAGGGAATCTCAAACCCGAACAGTTGATGCCATGTCAACCTCATCTCATGCTTTTTACAAACCACAAGACGGGAAAATCAACCCTAGGATATAAACTATCTCCAAGCGGCTACTACGACCAGGCGACCATATCGAGACTTCTGGGTTTCTCATCGGCGGACACAACAGCCAGGGGAGATCTCGAGGGTAAGATAGAACCTGTATTCCTTGATGAAATACAGGAGGAGAAAAAGGAAGGCCTTTTCAGACAGCTTTTGGCCTATGAGGAGCGAGGTATATCCAGGATAGGGAAAGGCAGGGAGACAATCGTCACAAAGGGATGGAGCACGCTTGTCTACATGGGCAATCCCAGGACCGAGGAAACGAATAAAGATCTATTTCTTATGCAGGCTTTCTCAGAGACACTGAAAAAGATCACGGACAATCCCAGATCCTTTGGTTCAAGAAAAGCTTTGATACTCTTCGGGACAGATTTCAGGGAAGTAGGGGGGCAGGAATTCTTATCTCATAAAACAAAGGAAGACGAAGCCATTATCAGGACGATCTTTGAGAAAATAACCCCGGAGGTCGAAAAGCTCTTCCTCGATGAGAAGGTTCAGGTTTGGTTAAAAGGGGGTCTGCCGGAGGGATATAGAAAAAACATCGAAGATATGATTGAGAAGATCTCTCTCAAACAGGTAAAGGACCTGTGGCTTGGAAGCCTCTCTGCGGGAAGGCATGTAAGAGGTTTCTGTTTCAGACAGGCGGTGTTGGATTCTCTCGGTAATTTTCTGGATGGGAAGTGGAACGCTGATGAGCTTATCGTGAGTATGGAGAACCACCTCAGGACAGTGTTAAGGCTCAACCTTGAATCTCTGAGGAAGATGAGCAGGGCTTCAGAGAAAGCATTCGAGTCCATTACCAGGGACGACTGGGAAAACCTGAAACCCTCCTGGCTCAAATATCTGATTCTTACTCTTGCATGGAAGATACACTGTGAACCGGATCATATCCAGAAACCTTTGATTGCTTTGGACGAACTCAAGGAGAACTTTTCCTCCCTGCCATCCAGGTATCTGAAAAATACAGGATATGATGCTTTTTCAAAGATCATAGACAGAGTCAGGCGGATAGAGGTATACAATCCGAGGCTTCTCATATCCTTTGGGGTGAAGTTGCAGGAGATTGGCGGCAGTGAAAATTCACTCTATGCCCTGGCAATTGTGAATATTGAGGCTTTCAGGGCATTTGTTGAGGCCCTTGACCTTGAGGGGAAAGCTGCCGGAAAAAATGTGAGAAGTGTGAAAAATGTGAAAACCGAAAGCAGCATGCTGGTTAGCAATTTCACAGATCTCACAGATTACACACTTTCAAGGGGGAGCTTAATCGAAAACGCTTTCGCGATAGTCAACCTGGAAGATGAGAGAGAAAAGAGGCTTCGCTGGATCAGGGAACGGCTGGGGAAAATAGTTGATTACAATACGCTTAAGAACAAGTTCTTTGATCTAGTTCCTTCCAATTTTGATGACTGGCTGACCGAGACAAAGACAAAGGGGAGGATCCTGGAGGTCACGCCGGGAAAGTTTGAAATCTTGTAGGAGATGATTTGGTGAGAGGAAAGATTGACCGCATATGGCATAACCGACGGGCAGATGATTCGGAGTTCTGGGTCCTCTCCATCGAGGGTCAGCGATACAGCACCTGGGATAAAAGTTTGATTGCCAACCTCTCGGAAGGTGATCTCGTGGAGTTTGCCTACAGCCCGAGCGGTCGCTACCGAAAATTAACCGGTATTAAACGGCTGCCCATCCCGGCATTCACCACCGCCAGGGAAATTGCAGTGGACCCAAGAGCACTTCAGATTGTCAGGATGAGCTGTCTTCGCACTGCTGCCGAGATGTTGAAAGACGCTGAGCTGCTCCCTGTGAAAAGGTCAGCTCTGGTCAAAGCTTTCGCCAGGGAGTTTGAAGAGCATGTGTTTCGCCCGTACGGTTCTGAGAAAGCTGAACAAAACAGGGATCGGGGCAACAGATCTCAGGATCATCCGGAAGAAAAAGCTCCAAAAGAGAAAGATTAGAGGTTGATATGTGTGGAACGTACCTACAAGAACCGGTGTTACAGGTCAGGTCCCTGCCTTTTTGCCGACCAGAGGAGGGTTACCAGAGCCGATGACTGGGACTACTATGACCGCAGAAGAAAGGCTTACATCCAGCTGGACTGCAGGATCCACAACAAATACTACTCCCCAAGTCCTCCTGAACTCGAAGAAGAGCAGAATTGGTTTTCAGGGATGGCCACAGAAACCAGGGAGTATCCAGATCTCCAGTTGCACGATTCGGATGGAGTCTGGTTCACACGATCGGATGACCCTGAATGCTATTATTATGATTATGAGATAGAAAGCACACCGAAAACCTGCACTGACTGTGAAACGATCTGTGACATAAGGAACTGGGATAAATACCTGAACCCTGACGGCACCTGCCCCTATCCAGACCCTCCACCACAGCCTATCTACTGGAAAATAGAATATGACAGAACATGCAACTATTTCCTCCATCCTCTTCTCCTCCAGGATATCGATGTCATAAACAGGAAACGCAGGAAAATGGCAAAGGCACGTATCTGGAAATACCTCAAGGAGCCAAGATGGATGCACAGGCTCATAAGCAAGGAAAAGCCGATAATGCAGGCGTGGATGAGAAACTATGAACCTGCAAAGTTCTACTTCAATTCCTTTGAGAGCATACTGCTCTATGTGAGGAAAGCTGCCCCGGCGAAGATCAGGCGAGACAAGAGGACTCTCCAGCTTATAAGAAGCAACCTCGAGAAGAGCCCGAGCTTCAGCGATCTCCTCGATGACCCCTATGAGGAGTATCTTCTCGAAAGGCTGGATGAGACCATAGCAGAATCCAGAAGGAAGATATACAGGGTAGAGATCTATACAGACGGACTTTGTTCGGATAGGCCAGGCTCTGCCGGGATAGGTGTTGTCCTCAAATCCGGAAGACATTACAGGGAGATATCCAGACCCCTGGATGGTGCAGCAGGAAGTAATGCTGAACTCCAAGCAGTCATAGAAGGTCTGAAGTCTCTCAAGTATCCGGAGGATACCGAGGTTAGCCTGCATACCAATTCCGAATTTGTCAAGAGATGCTTAACCGGAGATTGGGAGCACGAGACTGAAAGGGATCTTGCCTCAGAGCTGTTGGATCACACCAAGAGATGTTATAAGATGAACGTGGTTAAGCTGGATCATCCAGATAATCAGGAGAGAAAACGCTGTGGCCAACTGGCAGAGGAAGCTGTCAGATCATATGAAAGGAAATAGCATAGACCAGTTATTGCCTTTCAAAAAGAATCATATACTCATGTATTGATCTATGAACTCAAAAGAGAGGAAGGCCCACTGGCCCATAGGGAGCCAGCGGGGTCGGGTTTGTTTCGCTGAAGTCAGTGCAATAGGACAGCCTTCCTCATGTCAACAAAATCTCCTGTCTCCATCTTAACGAAATACACTCCTGCCGCTACATCGTTTGCATCCCACACTATTAAATGATATCCAGCTTTCACAAAATCATCTACCAAAACGTCTAGTTTGCGTCCGAGCACATCATAGATCATGACCTTTACATACGAATCTTCGGGAAGTTGATAGTAGATCCTGGTAGTGGGATTGAACGGATTAGGGTAGTTTTGGTCTAAGGCATATTCACTAGGTAATGAAATTGCATCTTCCTTAACATCGGTTATGTTAGAGAGTATAGCTGCTGCAACTTCTTCCATAGGAGTTTCCTCATTCCATCTCAATTTTTCTAGCGTTACAGTTGTTCTATCATCATAGAAACTTTCGCTAACTGTGAATCGAAGCGTTGAGAATACTCCTGCTTGCCCATCTGGTAGTGTCCCCGCGCCAGCGATCTGGATTTCCCCATTTTCAGTATTCGTTTCAATTATGAAATTATCCAGTAATTCTGACCATGAAATCTCTTTATAGATCAAATATTCTGGATTAAACACAATTCTCGCTTCAAAGGATAAGATATTGCTGCCATTGTCCAGTATCAGAGGAATATCGATCGTCTTTCCCGCCTGAATTTCTTGATCCTTCATTTCAATGCTACCCGTAGCTAAGAAGGGCTCCACATCAGTATCATATGGCAGGGTATCTATCATACCCACACCATACTGCAAAATTAGTGTTGCATCCAAAGTAGACACCGTTGTATCTGAACTGACATTTGCATTCAGCAACTGCTGAGTATCCAAGTCAATATAGCCCACGAGATATTTTAAGATAAGAGAGGCATCGTAGGCATGCACTTCTCCATCCAGACTAACGTCGCCGAAATCACTGACGTTAATAACATTCAAACCACCAGATGTAAGACTGACGGGTAAATCACTTTCGTCAAATAGTGCCGATAATAGTGTCACAGGAATAAATCCCGAGGCTGTATCTGGAATCGCAAATTTTAGCCGAAAGAGTAGACCTTCACCTGAAATATCGTCCGAACCTGCAAGCCAGATAATCCTTAAACTATCGCTTTCATTTACTTGATACATCCAACCCGCATTTCCGGTTAAACTCGAATCTGTTTCCACATCTATGAAATCTAGTAGACCTTTGTATCCACCTATAGTAATTTCAGCAGAACCGAATGTGAGGGCTGGTGGGAACTGGACGTATAGATCCACTAACGTTGTGTCACCAGCGACCGCATTACCTTTTGAGGCTGTCAGGAAAATGTCGTTCATACTATAGTTAATCACATTACCGTCATTATCTAAATCAAAGTTGTAGACGGTATCCTGAATAACTAACTGATTTATATTTCCGTTATCATCTCGCTCCACAGGTATCAAAAACATCTGTATATTACCTTCTGTATCAACATTATAAAACCTCGTTGTATCAGTGCCGACTGAATACAATTCACAAAAGAACAGAGCCTGATTTATAGGTTCACGATAGCCAGCGTCAAATCGAACAAGGCCGAGTTTCAAAGTGTGTTCTGAGCTACTAAACCATTGATTAGCTATTGAAGCAATGAATTCTTGCGGAGCTTCTTGAAAGAAACTCGCGTTGCCTTCTCCCCAGCTTTCTCCACCTCTCAAGAACTGCAAGTCATTATATCCCGCTTGGCTTAATAGTTGTTCTCGCCTTGCCTGAAGTTCAGGTATTTGATATATATAATCTGGATCAAGACGATGATTTACTTCGTGAGCAACTACAACGCAAAAACCATCGATATAGAGGGGATCAACTTCAGGTGGAAAACCATTTTCTCGATACCCGCCGATCGTACTGAATGTATTAACACCACCACCCGAGAACGAGTTCACTGACTCCTGCTGTTGACCTGAAGAATAATAGTAGTCCGCATTTGACAGGAATCTCAAATCAGTTAGTCTGTCAGGTATGAGGGCCATAAACCTATGTATATAGTTGAGATCAGCACTCGACATCCCATTATTATCGGCAATGTATAAGTGATGGTCCTTCATAATCGACTTATACATTCCGGTCATTCCTATAAGATTAGCGAGATAATCAATCCTAGAGTCTGTCAACGGTTCCAGGCTTATCAATATCGCATGGAGTTGATAACCAATCAATGCCATATAGGGATACTCACTCGGATCAAGGGTATTATATTTCTTATAATACTGTGGATAGTCAACATCAACCCAAGATTCCACTAAGCTAATAAGTGAATCCCTTGATGTGTCAGAAATAAGGCTATTGGGATGATTTATTAAGGAATTCATCTCTCTCAAGTAATGGAACAAAGCCTCTCTTACACCTGGATTACTCTCTAAATGTAATCCCAGTGTGTCACCATGTGCCGCAAGAAGTGAATCAGATATTTCTGCAAAAGCTCGTTTCTGGCCTTGCTGAAGGTTATAGTGTATATCATCACCAAACCACCAGTACGTTGGGTAGCCTAAATAACTCCATAGATTTCGTGTCGCCGGATATATATGGTAGTATTCCCAGAAGAACTCGTCCCAATCTTGCCAATTATATGCTGAATTCCCTATTATCTTTTGACACACATCCACAGAACTCTGTATCCAACCATTCTGGCTTAGAATCTGGAAATGATGAAACAGCGTATCATGATCTGCTTGGGTCAAAGAAGCTTCTACATTACTATAATATCCAGATAAAATAAAGAATGTGAATGCCAAGAAAGATACTCGTAAGATTCTCATAGCTACCTCCTCTCTATAAACTGTAGCTCTGAACTCACAGCACTACTTGGTAATATTAGATGTTGTGCTTCAGTAAAGATGAGACTTTTCGCTATTGATTGATCTTTGCGGTTGCTGTCATAGATAGGCCAAACTTACACGGCCAAACAACTACTTATCTGTGAATTCTAGACCCTCTGGTTTTACGACACTCCCTTTTGAGAACTTTATCCTTATCGAGATCCCAAACCAGAAACTCTGACACAGCAAAAAAGGCCCGCTAAGTATACTCTACCAAGTGAAGTTGCAGGCCAGAGTCTTACCACCTCCCTGTGAAAGGCTAAGTGGAATCTCCAATAAGACAATAACATACAGAATTATGATAGAACAATCATTCTTTCCTGTCAAGGACTTTTTAGGATATTTCGCAGTAAGAAATGTGTGACCGTTGCATAGCGATTGGCTCCAGTTCTACGCTGCCAGGAGATTGACAG
>CAZTBA010000140.1:0-13611 GCA_964611725.1 uncultured bacterium | reverse complement strand
CCTCCGCCCTGCCGACCCCCTGAGCCATAGCCATCGCTCTAATAACCTTTAATCCGGCAGAGATTTCAAGGAATTTAATGCAGCTTTTCGGGACACGTCTGTTCTTCCTTCATAACAAATGGCAACCGCCGGACCTCTCCCGATCTGCTGCAGAAATAGAGTCTGGATTCGGATAGCTGCCTGCCGTGGCCGTCCGCCCAGAAAGCATAGAAATCCGGATGGGCATTTACGGGTCTACGGGCATAGGTATGGTTCAGGGTGCTTCCCTCTGTGATCTGTCCCTCCCTGGTCCACGCCCCACCATGATCCCCGGAAGTCCAGATGGCCATCTCACCTCCCGGATTGTAAGGCTGGGGGCCACTCTCTGTCGGGCCGATAATTCGCCAGGTGCCATCAGCTTCTACGTGAAGGCATCCCGTATCGTAGTTGTTGTTCGATTCTATATGGCCCCTGATCTCCCATTCCTCACCGTTCCAGTGAGCGGTCGTCCAGACCCGTGGATCGTTCTTCGGGCCGGCTTCGTATCCATTGCTCGTCACAAACATAATGATCGGGTTGCCCCGGGCATCGAAGTTCAGATCCTTCATATATACCAAAAGGCCCTCGGCCTTGTAATCACGGACTAATGCACCGTTATTGACTTCTCTCAAAGGGGTGTTGACGATTTCGCCATGGATATTATGCCACGTCTTCCCGAAATCGGTCGTCTCGACGTAGTAGAGGTTCGTCCGATAGTTGGGTCCCTGATCCGGATGATAATTGAAGGCAGTTCCGACCTTATCCTTATAGCGCCAACTGATCTGATAATGCCCCATTTCTATTTCCGATAACCGGTTCGATCCGCTCCACTCCCGGCCATCGTGACTGGTCATCCAGCGCAGAGTCCTGTGGCCCTCGACATACTTGGTGTGAAGGAAAAGGAAACCATGTCCCGACAGATACCAGGGTTGAGGGTAGGAGAAATTGGTTTCCTGAACAAGCTCAAAAGCATCTATTGAATAAGGCTCGCAGCTTCTATAGATGTACGACGGTCGTGCTACACCATGAGCACTGGAGAAGATCCATACATATCCGTCGTCGTCCAACATCATCACCGGATTGTCATGGGCATCGTCGGTCCGCTTATCCATCAATATGATGGGACGCGGCACCGTACCGGTGCGATGGTCGTAGTATGAAACCATGTGCAGCAGATGGTTTTCACCCTTCGGAGTGCCACCGTAACAGAAGAATGTCCTGTCGGCTTCCTTCGCATAGTACGCCAGAGGGATATGCTTCGCGCAGTAGGTGCCAAGTCCGCCGCTATACTTATACTTGTACTCGTCGTCTGATGGCTGGTTAAAGTACCATATACCTCTGTATCCATCCGCCCTTTCAAGTCTCTCACTGTTTGATCTCATTTTGATCAACTCCTGACATTCCGCACCATATGCAACCTCTAAACGTAGAATGCAAATAGCGATGCATTGCGGCTTCGGATTCGCAGCCGGATTTCTGAGGAGTGGGCACGCAATTCGGAATTTTCCCCCCACCTGACCTCGTGTCGTATCGAGTCACCCGTGATGGGCACACAGTTCTCATGTGAGAGGTCCTCAATCGCCTCGCCATTCGTATCAGTGATTCCGACCCTGATCCACCCATCGGGTTGGGTCATTGCATTCAGCCACAGGCGATCTCCGCAGCGGATCGGGTGCGTCAGAAGCTCCGCTTCCGCATCCTCCGACCTGTATGCGATCCAGCGGTCGATCTTCAGGGCCCGGCAGCCGATACCACGTCCTTCCATCCCCTTGCCCGAGTGATGTGGGTGCGGTGAGGCGCTGTAGTAGATCCACAGTTCATCGTCAATTCGGACCGGCGGCGATGCCATTGCGGGGCGGACCTGACTGCTCTCCCATGTATTGGGCCGTGGCCCAATGTAGGGTTCGCGTACGGGCTCCCGGATCCAACTTAGGCCATCGTAACTGTGGCAGAGCTCCAACCAGGTATCCCCGCTCGGTATATCGTATATTTGTGCCAGGCCGATATAGATGCCCGAGCTCTTGAACACCGTTATACCGTAGAACTGCCGGTCACGGCCACGGGTTTTGACATCGGAGCTACGAGGATCCACTAACCTGGCCTCGTTGGTCCGATTGAAAGCATCCGCATCCCGGTCATCCGTATCCAGTACGGTTCTCGGGCTGCTCCAGTGCACGAGGTCCTCGCTTTCCATACAGCTTATGAGCCGGTTCACATGGTTGCCGAGCGATACGTAAACTGATGGACGGCCATAGACACGGTATTTCCTGACACGATCATCGTAAATAAGGCAGTTGCTGGTATCCATCCAACCTGAGACAACCGGATTGTGTTCATTGGCGATCCAGTTCAGACCATCGTCAGAGTAGGCAATGCACAGTCCACTGCCTTCCGGGGGGGCCTGTTCCGACCGGAACCCGGCCAGATACAGAGCGGTGAACCTTGCCTTGGCCCCAGGGTGTGGCTGCACCTCAGCGTCGAGGATGCTGAATCCCTCAGGGCCGCCCAAGCCGACCAGCCAGCGGCCGTTTTTGTCCTTCTGATCGGTGCAGAGAAAGGCATTGGGCCCTGCACCGATATCCGGTGAAACCATGTCAAGCTGTGGCTTTTCCCAGGTGATGCCATCCCTGCTCGTTGCATAGTACTCGCAGTATACCGGATGTCCCAGATACCACATCCGAAAGAGCCCTGACTTCTCACAAATGACGCTGCCGTAGGCCCACGCCGGTGAGAGGATCGGCCCTTCACGCACAGGTGACGGCGTCGCAGCCTCACGGCGCATGGCAAATGTCTGTGCAACGACAGTCTCGTCGATGAGTGCGCAGGTTCTCATCTGTCTCTCCCCGCAATGTTTCGTTTCACTGACCCTCAAAGTACTCGAACGCATCGATAATATCGAGATACACTAGGCGATTTAGGCCGGTTTGGACAGACCTACAATTTCGGCGCGCCGAAATCCCTGATCGCCCTTACGATTTCCGGGAAGCTTTTCCTCCAGATACCCGGAGGCACGTTCTCTGAAATCTGTATCTCAAGCCGACCCGAATGTCCCGCTTCTTGAAGGATCTGTTCCGTCACCTCGTATATTTCCTTCGCTGATCTGAGGTGAACCGATGACGGGAAGTTCAGGAACAGCTTCATCTCCGGCCACATGGAGGCAGCCTGTCCAGCGCTCGTATCGTTGTCCGGTGGCGGTGACAGGGAATCGATCCCCCTGACTTTCGACTCCCCGATCGCCCTCCACAGCGGTTTCAGGTCCCCGTCCATATGCACGAAAACCGGCACATCCCTGTCATCCAGCATTTCGGCAAGCTCATTGTACAGGGGCACGCAGTATCGCTCGAAGTACTTCTCGCCGATAGTGGGAGCTGTTATGTTATCAGGGATAACCACATACGGGACGGGCACATTGCGGACTATCTCGAAGACCTTCCGTATGTTCCGGGCCATCAGAGATATACACTCCTCCAGGATGTCCGGGTAATCGACCAGATGGAGGCAGAGATCCTCAAGGGACACCCACTGTACCCAGAGCTGTTGATATGGGGTTCGACCGGTCGAAACGTGGGTGAGGCCATCCCCTCCGAGTTCATGCTGGTCGCGCAGAAAGTGATCTATATCCTCAAGGACAATGATATCGCGCAGGTAGGACATCAAAATGCGGTAGTCGCCGGGATCTTTTACGAAGTGTTCTGTGATATGGGAAGTTCCGAAAGTCGACTCGTAAAGCCTTTCCTCCCTCAGTTCCCCCTCGGGAGTATGCATAATCGTGAGAGTTCCCCTGCGGCCATTGATCTCTATCCCGTGGGTCTCGAAGCTGCAGTTCGGATGTTCGATCCTGTGCACACCTGACCAGCGCAGCAATCCCATATTTTCCCATCCGATCACGGACCAAATTTCCTCATCACGAGCAGCAACACCGCTATATTGAGCGAACGGTACACGGTCGTGCTCTCGGCCATGAAGGACTGCAAGTATCCGATCATGCATGTTCAATAGATTATATCCTTTCTGTATTCAATAAGCGCTTACCTGGAAACCGCTTACCTGGGAGCCTCAGCCCTGGCGATATATTCCTTTTCCGACTTAGCGTTTGTAACTTGAATATTCAGTCGTTGCTCGGCTGCCTGCAAAATAGTCTCCAGCATCTCAGCATATGAAATGCCTAAGACTTTTGACATCTTTGCTAGATGCCCATCCCAACACCATCCGGGATTTGGGTTTACCTCAAGAAGTTTCGGGTTACCTTTCGCATCCAGCCTCCAGTCAAAACGGGCGTAGTCCCTGCACTCAAGCCTCTCAAATAATTTCGAACACCATTCCTCAATTGATTTCTGTACCTCCTCTGGAAGATCAGCAGGAATGGAACTGATATTCCAATAAGGTGAATCAGGAAGCCACTTAGCTTCATAGCCACAGATCCTCGGCAGTTCTTCTGGAAGCCCTGAGTAATCTTCTTCAATAATGGGCAATACCATATAGGACTCAGGGGGGTTGCCAATAATACCTGCACTGAGGTCTTTACCCGTAAGAAATTCCTCCACAAGTACGGGTTTATCGTATCCAAATTTCCCGCGTATGTCTGAAATGGCATTTAGAAGTTCTTCAGGGCTATTTGCTACGCTCTTCTGTGTGATACCAAAACTTGAATCCCCAAAATTGGGTTTTACAATTGCGGGAAATTCAAACGGGAGTTCGAAAGTAATATCCTCAGGTTTTATGAAAAAGGCCTCCGGAACCGGGATCTCCATTTCTTTTGCGATCCCTCGCACCAGAGACTTGTCATAACAGAAACCGAGGCACTGTGGATTTGCGCCAGTATAAGGGATACCTAGGACTTCCAACATAGCGGGCACATGGAGTTCCTGTCTGGGGTTGTTTTCGTAGCCCTCATCACACAGATTAAAAACAAGATCGGTTTTTGATTTCAATCTTGACAAATCATTGTAGAGGGTATCGTGATTTTCAAGATAAGTAAAATCATAGCCTTTTAGTTCTCCTAACGCACCTTTGAGTTTATCAATCGTATAGAAGTCATCCTCATCAAAGACACATAATGGCTTCAAAGGATCTGGTTTTCTGGGGTCTCCCATAATGACGACTATATTTTTTGTTAGCGCTCCCTTCTTCTTGACAGGTGTCCACTTTTTCCTGGCCATGGATGTTAGGATAATCCTTTTCTCCATCATTCCCAGATCCTGATTCCGCTGAGAATCAGGAGAGATGGTCCCACATATGGTAACATCGCTGAAACCTGAGGTTTTCAGGAGTTCCTCTAGGTTTTCACGGGCATAGAGTCTCTCCGCATAAAATTGATCAGCAATAATACCTTTTTCCACATGGTTAACCAATTCCCTTGAGATAAGGCGATGTTTATCCAATGAAAGAGAACGCTCCCGGCAGACAAAGTGCTTTTTGTCAACCCATTCCCAAGATCTGGCCTGGAAGTTTTGCTTCAGGTACTCACCATCGGCAACGTCTATAAGAAGCCGCCCCCAGGGTTTCAAAATCCTGAAAACCTCTTTCAGAACCCTAACATCGTCCTGAATTGTCTCAAAATATCCAAAACTGTTTCCGAGGATCATAACCACATTGAAACTGTCCGGGGTATATGGAAGTTTCCTGGCATCCCCTTCTCTAAATCTAACATCCAGACCTTCTTTCTTAGAATATTCCTTGGCCCTTTGTATCAGATAGTGGGAGCTATCTATCCCTTCCACGTATCTATATCCCCTCCTTGCAAGTTCCAGAGAATGACGGCCCTGCCCACAACAGAGATCCAGTATCTTATCTTCCGGCGAGAGGTTTAAAATCTCCGAAAACAGGTCCACCTCTTGAGTGGTGATATTCTGATCATCTACCACATCCGCATCGGTTTTCAGATAAACGGAGTTGAAAATGTATCGCCACCAATCAGGATGAACATAATCTTCAAGACTTGGCACAGGACCCAAAGTCTTCACTCTATGTTTGCTGTTTTTCTTACGCTGCACAGGCCTTGTCTTAGATCTTTCTCCATTCATTGTCCTCACTCCTTTATTTCCAGAACTTGCGCTCAAACTTGCTATAAAGCCGCACACAGGGACCAACCCTAGAGCGGCATCTCACTTATATCGACAATATCGAATGTGTAAATGATATTTAAATTATAACAAAAAATCAACCCCTTGTCACGCTAATTTCCCACGGATAAACGTTCACGCCGAAAAGCTAAGGAAACGCAGATCATTCGAACAGATCGTACATTATCCCGCCGCGTGAATCCTTCGGCGCTTCAAATCTCAGCATATGAGCTATGGTAGGTACTATGTCGGTAAGTTTCCAGAGTCCCTGCGCCTCGTCATCCCGGACATATCCCCTCCTGATCCCGGGACCGGAAATAATTGCAGTTGCGAGATCCGAGCTAAACCCTGTTCGAGTGGTTGCAATCTGCGGTCCATGGTTCGCTCCCCCTTTTGCCCGCACAACGCTAACCCCCTCTGGCAGATGGGAGCGACCGTGAAACGAATTAAACACAAATATCACATCACCGATCTCCGCTCCGTAATAGCCCACTATGTGCGCATCCTTCTTCTTGAGTGCATACGCCACCACCCTTTTGCCGTCAGGATTGCGCAGGTCGAGCAGAGCGTCGATTATCTGTTCCTGGATCTTTTCATAGTCCACAGGATCGACTGTTCCCCTGGGGAATTTATCCTTGAGGTTAATATATATATCTGTGATCCTCTGTGGTATCATAAAAGCGCGTGTCTTTTCCCATATGATTCCATCTTCATTATAGGAAAGCAGACCTGCCGCTTCCAGAACACGCGAGTAATCGACAACCCATTTATTGGGGACATTTCCGTGATCCGAGATAGCAATCAACGCGGTTTCATCATCCTGCATCTCCATAAAAATGCCCAGCATTTTATCCGCTATCACGTAAGCCTTTCTCATCAATCCGACGTAAAGGTCCGCTTTGGCAGGGTTATACCCACCGCCTTCGGGGTCCGCATGGTTCAACCAGGCGTGCGAAGCAGAATCAACGATATGGTAGTGCTGGTAATACAGATCCCACCCAGACCTCTCCAGCAGATATCTGGCAGCCCGGGCCATCCACAGACCCTGGTATTCATACTCCTCAAACCAGACTGCGTTCCACTCAGCATCCGTAGGGGCAGTCGTGCCGGATAGGAACGGTCCAACATTTTCAATAATCCCTTCTGCCAGATCTTCCGGATATGTGAAACCGCTCGTGGGATAGACGCCTGAATGCAGCAATGTAAATCCAAATTCCGAACTTTCATCGCATGAAAACAGATAGAAGCGGACGGTACCCTTTCCCCTCGCACCGAAATCCAGTATGATCCAGTCCGACCACTTGCCCTGTCCGACAGCGCAAAGCTTCTCACCATCGGAGCCAAATAATCCGGCTTCTCCGTGATTCGGATCGAATACTAACTTAATCGGCACGCTTCTTCCCAGGGCCACCTTTTCACCAGATTCCTCCGGCTTGTCCCCGAAATTGAAGTCCTTCGCCAGCTCTATCGCAGATGGTGTGATTCCCACATCAGCAATGAATCTATCGCCATCGCGTCTGACATCGATGCCCAGAGCATTTTTCATCCTCTCAGGCCTGGATGTCCAGATGCGACCTCTCGATATATCGAGTGGAACTAAGCCCCTGCCGGAATACAGAGGCGCCACAACCATTCCCTGCTTTACACGCGGGGGCCAGGTTAGGGGATAGAATATGGACAATGTCTTCAGACCCGACCTTTCGGCCGTTTCCCAAATAGTCTCTACCGGGCAGGCATAGTTTGAGAAAGTGGAGATACCTTCGTCCTCCAGATCATTTCGGGGATAGCGTGTCCACCCCGCCAGCATGGTAGAGCCCGCCAGGGCTCCCGTGGCGATCGTCCCCCAGTTCGTCGGCGTCCAGGCAGGCAATTCAGGCAACAGCTCTCCAGCCGACCCCGAGTCAAGCAGTCTTTTGAAGTTAGGCAGAACCCCTTCTCCGACAAAGCGCTGTATCTGACACAACTGGAACCCATCGATCCCAACCAGTATCACCCGCTTAGCTTTCCTCGGCATTTTAAGAATCTCCTTTCTATACATCTGATCAGACAACCCTACAATCGTAATGCCTGTCCCGGCAGTGCGCCTGTGTGACATCCTGACCGGATAACAATCTCGCCATTGACGATCACGCATTCGATCCCTTTCGGTGATCTCTGTGGATCGTCGTAGGTGGCGAGATCCTCCAGGTGTTCAAAATCGAAGACAACTAAGTCGGCTGCCATCCCCGGGCGAACGAGGCCTCGGTCCCGAAGCCCGAAGCGCCGGGCAGGGAAGCTCGTAATTTTCCGGATGGCGTCCTCCAGCGGCACGATTTTCCGATCGCGAACGTAAACGGAGAGGAAACGAGAGAACGTTCCATATGCGCGAGGGTGTGGACGGGTTCCTACAAGTATCGTATCACTGCCGAGCATGCCAGCCGGATGGCTCAGGATATCTCGTACGTCCTCCTCTCGGGAAGGACTGCCGATTGCGGTTACCCGAAGCCTTTCCGCTTTCAGGAGATCACAGCACGCATCGAATGGATCCACACCCAGGGACTGTGCCATCTCCGCCACGCTTCGTCCAACCCATTGCTGATTCGGCCGGGTATGCACGGCAATGATGATCAGTTCGTCCCAATCAGCCGGAGTGGATTCCCGGTAAAGGCGCGCCCGTATCCCTGGATCTTCAAGGCGGGAAAGCGAGACATCCGTGCCACCCTCGAAAAACCAGTGTGGCATAATGAAACCGGCAAGCAGTGTGCAGCCGAAAAGGTAAGGATAGCAATCGAAGGTGAGGTCAATCCCCTCTGCCCTCGTCCGGTCAATAAACGAGAGAATTTCCCCAGCTTTCCCTTCGGAATTTCCGATAAGCCGGAGATGTGCTATGTGGACGGGTAAGCCCGCACGTCTGCCGATCTCAACGGCCTCGCCAAGGGTCTTTTCGATGTCCGAGTAGCTGCGCAAGTGGGTTGAATATATGCCATTGTACAAAGCTACAACCTGGCAGAGCGAGACAAGCTCATCAACTGAAGCGTCATGTGTGGGGAAATATCCGAGCCCGGATGATAGTCCCAGCGCCCCCTGCCGCATCGCTTCTTCCACCATACGGCGCATCTCGTCCAGTTCGCCCATGCTTGGTGGTCGTGCGTTCATACCGGTCATGTTGATGCGCAGTGTGGTATGGGGCACAAGGAAGCCCAAATTGAGGGTGGAGCGTCCCTCGATCATTTCGAGCAGCTCACCGACACTCAGCCCACGGACTCCGAAATCATAATCTCCCAGGATCGGCGCGAGGTAGTCGATCAATACGGGCAGACTTTCGGACGAAGCCGGGGCAACCGAAAGGCCACACATGCCCGTGATGTCGGTTGTGACGCCCTGAGCTACGTGCGCCATGTGCACAGGATCGCGCAGGATGGCCAGCTCGGTATGTGCATGTGCGTCGATAAATCCCGGGCAGACAAAGCGGCCGGTAGCGTCTATGATCTCACGCACCTGAGCGTCGTCAAGGGCACCTGTAGCCTCGATGCGGCCGTTCCGTATTCCGACATCGGACCTGCGCCACGGGGCGCCAGATCCGTCTACGAGCTTTCCGCCGCGAACGAGAACGTCAAACATCAGCGGATTTTCCCCCTTGCCTCGATAGGCCATACACCGATCAGCCTGCCGTCCCTGATGGCGTAAAATTCGTCGTGCAGATTGATGGTCGTGCATCCGTGGGAGGGAATAATCTCTATTTTGTCGCCCGGGGAAAGCGAACATGAAGGATCTTTCAAAGCAAGGCTACCGTGCTCCTCGGAGAGATTCACAAGCTCAACACCTTTCAGACCTTTCACCTTCGGGAGGCCAAATTCCTCCGTAAGTGCCTTTTTCCCGGCATCTATGATCGCGTGGCCGGGTGCGGGACGGCTGATAACCTGCGAGAGCAGGCTCAGAGCCAGCTCGAAATCCATGTCGAGCCCGGCGTACTGACCGTCCATCAACAGATAGGATCCGGGCTCGATCTCAGTAATCCCGGGAACACGGCCTGTTATATCATATGTGCCGGTACCGCCTGCGCTGACGATTTCCACTTCGATACTGTTTTTAAGAAGCAGGTCAGCCGTTGCAACGAGCATATGCGATGCCTCCTCGGCCACCTTTTTGCGCTCTTCACGGGGCCGGATGAAGACCGCGTGGCCTTCGTATCCCAACAGCCCACGGAAATTTACTCCCGGCAGAGCGACCAACTGGCGGGCAAGTTGAAGAGTCGGCTCGCCCGGCGGGACACCGCACCGTCCCATGCCCGTATCAACCTCTATAACGAGGTTTACGCGCAGGCCTTCGGCCTCTGCAAAACCGGATATCTCGCGCGCATTTTCCAGGGAATCGACTGCCGTGATGACGTCGCTCATCTTCGCCAGTTCCACAAGCCTGGCAATTTTGATGGGCCCGACTATTTGATTGGCGATGAGCAGATCGCGGATGCCTGCATGGGCCATCACTTCGGCCTCGCCCAGCTTGGCACATGTGAGCCCCTGTGCCCCTGTCTGTAACTGCATCTTAGCGAGTGTCGTACATTTGTGGGTCTTGATATGAGGTCGGACATTCACACCGGAAGCGGCGGAAAAATCGGCCATCTTCCGTAGGTTTCGTTCCATCGCATCCACATCGATAAGCAATGAAGGTGTGTCCAATTCGTTAACCGGCGTGCCGGCTACAGGATAGTTATGTTCCATGATTACCTTCCCTACATAGGATCGTTTTTTATACCTTTCCGTACGAGCAGAGGTGGGATCTGCCGGAGGTCCCCGAAGTGTTTGATCTCATATTGATTTCAAGGGTGACATCAAAATAACATATCCGCATTACTAACGCAATACGGAAACTACCCCGCTTTTTCCCGCCAACTCTTCGCCCAATTCACAGGGACTCTTTACATGAGAGAAATCGTTGCCAGTCAAGACAATGTCTTCACTCAATTCTCCAAATACTTTAAGGAAAATATCCGTTCCGGCAGGCGGCATACACCCACGGATAAGTGCTCTCCGAACCTGATAAAGCTTCAGGATCGACTCCGCATCAGACACATGGGGGACCGTAAGGGATTCGATATCCAGGTCAGACACATCATCAAATATCAATCCGTGACGCAGGTCCGGAGATTCAAGGGCCAACTGGATATCGAGCAGCTTAAGTCCGTCGACATGACGGCAGTAGAACCCGTAAGCCGGTAGATCTCCAAACATCTTAGCCTCAGGGTATCCATCAACATGCTCCGGAACATCCAGTTTCGTATGTTCCAGAGTGCCGCCACCTTTGTAAGTAATACGGATATTGTCCAGGGTTACCGCTTCGATGGGGTGCCCGGGGATACCGGCAATCGGGCATGTCCTGTCAGAACCGGCAGCAACAACATTGCTAATTATAACGTTTTTCAACGTTCCCGACACAGGTGTTTCCATATCACGGCCGCGATTGCCCAGGCGCAGGAAAATCGGTGTGTGGACATCGACCATGGAGATATTAGTTATCGTCACACCATCAATGTTGGCACCATCTACCGACTCCAGCGAAATACCCGAAGTCGGCGGCCTCCCGTCAGGCAGTTTGAACATAACACAGTTGCTTACAGTTATATATTTGAAATCACCACCGGACTCGGTGCCGAGTTTGAAGGCATTACAACTGGTGGCTAAAATGCAATTAGTCACTGTCATATATTCGGTGGATCTACGGCAACCCAAAGAAAAGCTGGTCTTGGGTACAATGGCATCGTCCCATGACTCGATATGGCAATTTGAAATTCTCACGTGATGGCAGCAATCCGGGTCAATGCCGTCACAATATCCATTGAGGATCGTCACACCGTCGATATTTACATAGTCTGTGCCGAGCATGCTGATTGCATAATTGGGTGCGTTGACAATGGTCACATCCTTGATGGTCACATATTTGCACCGTTTCAAGGCAATAGGCTTGGGACCGCCGCGCTTCTTACGGTTGCCATCGATAGTGCCGGTACCCGTAATGGCGATCCGTTCAATATCCTCCCCCCAGATAAGCGCGTAATGGAAGAAGCTCGTCTCACGATCCGAATCGTTCTTAAATCCCAATTCTTCATAAGGGTCAAAATCATCCTCGTTCTCACTTGCCATTATGGTTGCCCCGTGATCCAGATGGAGCGCCACGTTGCTTTTGAGATGCAAGCTGCCAGTGAGGTAGGTTCCTGGAGGGAAATAGACCGTTCCACCTCCGTTCTGATGGCAAACATCGATGGCCTTTTGCAGTGCCTTGGTATCCCGGGTTTGGCCATCACCCTTCGCCCCATAATTCAGCACATTATAGTCGCTTTGACTTGCAGCCGGGGCCTGAGCCCTGATTACCCCAGCCAATGCCAGACCGCTTAACGCTCTGACTACCACGTGTATCAAGCCTGTGAAACCTTCCATAAAATCCTCCTCGAATACCTGATAGCGATCGATGACTCTTCCTGACTGAGAAAAATCAGTTTAAGGCAGACTGTGAAACATAACATCAAAAGGTATGATGAAACGTAGAGGATTGAGCTGCATCAAGATTGCTTTGGTGAGCTACTATGTTGTTTCCGGCACCTTAACATTTCAGGTTTCACTCACTACTTAGATGGTCCCCTTCTCTATATCCGGATACAGGGCATCAATCTCTTCCTGCAAGGCGATGGTCTGCTGGAGTGCTGTCACGAGCCGGCAGTAGGTTTTGATCTCCTCGAGAGTGAGCCTCCGTTCCCGGCGGTCCTTGAGCCACTTGGCCAATACCTGATAGCCACCGACCTGGTACTCCCAGAGTTCCAAGGGAACCGGCCCGAAGTACTGGGTTTTGTTGATATAGACGCGTTCCTCCTCAGGTTCGTAACGAAAGCCTTGGCTCTGTGCGCGAGCTACACGGTTATCCCCCTCGACCTCGAAGCGTGCCGATGGCGGGTCGAGTTCCTCCGAGTGCAGCAGATGCAGATCCACAAGGCGTTCCCCCAGTGCGGCAAGGCTCTGAAAGAACCCGAAATCGGCAGTGAAGGGAATTCGCGGGAAGTCTATCTTTAGGAATTCGGCATACTTCTCGCGATAGATCTCCGAATAGAGGACAGCATAGGTGTAGTGGAAGATATCTTCAGGTGTGAAAACGCGATCTTTCCCCGATAAAGCAGCGGAGATCTTCTCTATGACGCTGTCCAGAGAGTCGTTGATCTCGTCATCCGTGAACCGGAGGATGCGCAGTCCCAGGCTCTCCAGAAATTCCCGGCGGATGGCGTCTTCCTCTTCGGTGTATTGGTGTATGGCCCCTTCGGCCTCGATCACCAGACCAGCTTCGGAGCAGTAGAAGTCGACGATGAAGCGGTCTATGGGATGCTGGCGCCGGAATTTGAAGCCCGAAAGTCTGCGGCTGCGCAGTTGCTGCCAGAGTTCATTTTCTTCCGGGGTAGGGTGGTGGCGCATCTCGCGCGCGAGGGGTTTAAGCCTTTCCCAGAGGTGGGGAGGGGTACGCCACGGGGGTTTTACCTCACCCCCCGTCCCCCTCTCCGCCGGCGGAGAGG
>CAZTBA010000139.1:7083-13644 GCA_964611725.1 uncultured bacterium | reverse complement strand
CAACAAGATCAGCCCGAAGAATACAATGAAGCCTGCTGGAATTTTCCCGTGCTTCATCTTTCCTTTCTCTTAAGCTAAAGCTTCACTTACCCATCATCCCCTTCGGCCGAAATATCAAAACGGCTAAGAGTATGAGGAAAGCTATTGCGTTCTTATATCCGGACGATAGGAACCCCGCACCGAGTTCCTGTATAACCCCGAGCATCAGCCCGCCGATGACAGCCCCGACATTGCTGCCGAGCCCTCCAAGTATAGCCGCACAAAAGCCCTTTATTCCGAGAAGTACCCCCATGTCATACTGTGCCTGTGCGTTCGGCGCTATGGCTATCCCCGATATTGCCCCCAAACTTCCGCTCAGGACGAACGACATCAGAACCATTTTGTCCACGTTTATACCGACGAGTTTCGCCGCTTTCCTGTTTGCGGCACATGCCATCATGGCTTTACCTGTAAGGGTCTTTTCGAAGAATAGGTAGAGACATAGCATGCTCAGTGTCGCTATCAGAAGGATCCATATCTCCTGTGGAAGGAGTATCACCGACTCTGTTATCCTTATGGGTTCGGAGCTGGAGAACGGTTTTAAGGGAAGACCATTTCTGCCCCATATAAGCATGGCCGCACCGCGTATCGCTATCGATGCACCTATGGTTATGATTATAAGGGTTATTATGGAACCACCCCTGACCGGTCTTATTGCAGCTATTTCGAGGAGCGCGGCTATCGCGGAGACGGCCAGTACGGAGATGATGAAAGAGAGGGGGCCCGGCACGCCCCCTCTCATCCAAAGGGTAATCATAAACATCGCACCGAGCATTACAAACTCGCCCTGGGCGAAGTTTATGATATCCGTTGCTTTGTATATTATCGTGAAGCCAAGCGCTATTAGGGCATAGACAGCCCCAACTGAAATGCCGTTAACTATGTACTGAAGTATCTGATCCGAAAGGCTCATATCTTAAGAAGGGTCCATTTCCCGTCGACTATCTTAATATAGGTCAGGGATCCGAGCCCTTTCCCAAGTCCATTGTGGTCTTCGGGGGAGAAGTTGAAGACCCCTCCTATGCCGGCGAAGTTCTTGAGATTCTCTATCTCATCCCTGATCTTTGCCCTGTCGGGACCAGCCTTTTCAATGGCCTTTATAGCGACATACATCGCATCCCAGGCATGTCCGCCGAAGGTGCTCGCACGCTCTCCGAATTTCTCCTCGTATCCTTTTGCATACTCAAGGAGGATAGCCTTCTGTGGATCATCGTCGGGGAGTTCCTGAGCGACGAGAAGTTTGCCTGCGGGAAATATGACACCGTTTGCCGCCTCGCCGGCCTGCTCAATAAATTGAGGGTTGGCAACACCATGGCTCATGAGGATTGGGATGTTGAGCTTCATATCCTTGGCATTCTTGGCGGCCTTGGCGGAACCCTTGTCGGTGCACCATACTATCATGGCCTCTGGCCTCGAGGCCTTGATCTTGGTTATCTGAGTGCGATAGTTCGGCTCATCCGCATTGAAACGCTCGTCTGCGACTACCTTGATCCCCGCCTCCGGAGCTTGCTTCCTTATCTGGTTTGCACCGCCGGCACCGAAGGCGTTATCCACGCTGAGGATGGCTATCTTTTTGATATTCTTCTTGGCCAGATACTCCATGATCTTTGCGACGGCCATCTCGTCTGTCTGGGGGGTCTTGAACACCCATTTCTTAGGTGGCACGACTATGTCGACACGGGCAGCACATGATATGAGCGGTACCTCGGCGGCTTGTATCGTCGGTATTATGGCCATCGATATACCACTTGTACTTGGACCTACGATCGCGAGCACATTATCGACCTTTATCAGCCTGTTCAGGGCATTGATCGTCTTCTGTTTGTCCATCGCCGTATCGTAGAAGAAGAGCTCGAGTTTGCGGCCGTTTATCCCTCCTTTGGAATTGATATCATCCACTATTATCTCAACTGTCCGCTTCTCTGGGATGCCGAGCGCAGAAGCCTTGCTTGAGATGTCGAATATAGCACCTATCTTGTAGGTTTTTTGCTCACGTGAACACCCTGTGACAACGAGGAAGGCTATCAACGAGAGCACCAGAACGAACCTTACAGATGGTTTTAGTAGCATACCAGATCCTCCTTTTCCTACACCCCCTGATCAATCACCGGGGACGCTCTCAGAAACTCCTCCTTCTATCACTTCTTAGCAGCCTGTTTTATAAGGTAGGTTATACATATGTTGGCGCCAAGGTTCGCTCCTGATCCGCTGATAAAATAAGGGCCACGGTGGAACGCATCCCTCGATATTATCATATCAAGTATGAAAGTCTTGTAAATGGCCCTCAATCCCATATTGTAATAGTAATTGACATCCTGGGATTTAACATCCTTCGCCTGCCCGGAAACATCGACCTGGAGTGTAGTGGACGTGTAGATCGCGTTTGCTCCTCCGCGGGCGTACAGCCACTTCGTGAGAGGCATCTCGTATCCGCCCAGGACCTTCGCACTCAGGACAGTGTCCGTGATCTCTGCCCCAGACTTCGGTGTTTCGGTCGACGAGTTCATGCCGAGCACGATTCCTGAAACCAAAAGCGTCTTTTCTGCCTGTCTCCTTATACCAAGCCCTATCTCACCTGTCATAAAGGAGCATTCGCATACCTCCTTAGGAGTAGGATGCGAGCCGAAACTGACACTGGCTATCGGGATCAGGAATTTTCCATCATCCATCTGCTTGTGGAGCCTGGCATCCAGGTACAGTCCGAAACCACCGGTGCTTTCGGTCTTTGTGGTTCCATCGTCATCGGAGAAACTCTGGATTCCAACCCCTACCCCGATGTCGAGATCGCCCATGCCGGTCTTCGTAGTTATCCCGCCGCTGAGGTCGATAGCCCTGGCGCTCGTCTCCGTCGGGGTCCCGGTATCGTCAGAGCTTCCATCCATCCCGACCACTATCCTTGCTCCGAAGCTCGTGGATCCCGATTTTATTCCCCAGAATACATCCGGAAAATTTCTGATGTTCAGGGCCATAAGTCTGGGGGTAGAATATTGGGGATCTTTGAGTGTGGCATTTAGATTCGATATTCCCGGAGATGCAAGGTTATAGTGGAAGGCAAGAGACATGTCCTTCACAACTTCCACAAGTATTCCACTGACAAGGTTGTTATTCCCGTATGTGGGGGTTGGGATGATGAAAAGGGCGTTTGTAAACTGATGCATTCGCCCCGGATAAGCGCAATAGTTCGAGGTATCGACTATGAAACGATGTTCGTTGCCGAGGGCCTGCCATCTGGCCGATGCAGCAAAGGCCCCAGAGGTTGAAAGAAGGGTAAAAATGACCGCTAATATAACAACTCTTTTCACGTTCTCCTCCTGTCTCACTATAGAGTTTCTGTTTCGGATCAAAGCGAATACACTTCTTCGCCCTTGAGAAGACGAACCTCGTTGTCTGAAAGAACCTTCACCGCAGGTTCTATGTCCTCAACCTTGAATATCATGATGGCATTTTCGGTCGCTTTCTCGACGAAGGCGTACATATATTCCACGTTTATCCCTCCGTCCCCGAATATGTCGAGTATCCTGGACAGTCCGCCAGGCTTGTCTTCCACTTCCACCGCTATTACATCGGTCTCACTCAAGGTGAACTTCGACTCCTTTAGAAGCTCCCAGGCCCTGTGTGGGTCGTTGACTATGATCCTCAATATACCGAAGTCAGAAGTATCGGCTAGGGATAGGGCCCTGATGTTTATCCCTGAATCACCAAGGATCTTTGTCACCTCCCTCAGCCTCCCGGCCCTGTTCTCGAGAAAGACCGAGATCTGTTTTACCCGCATAAGCTACCTCCTGTGGAAGGAAAAAATTACCTCATACCTGACCCCCGAAGAGCCTTAGGGCGTTCTGGGAGAGGATCTTCTCCTTCTTATCCCAATCGATCCCAAGGGCCATTGTCGCCTCAAGCTCGGTCTTCTGATCCCTCCAGGGCGAATCGGTCCCGAAAAGTATCTTGTCGAACCCATGTTCCTCCATTATGCGTACGAGCCTTCCGGGTTCTATATCGCCGTAGACATATGATATATCAAGAAATATATCCTTGCCGACGAGATACCTCTCGACATCGTCCCAGAGGAGATAGCTACCCAAGTGCGCAGCAATAATCTTGATCCCAGGGATCTGCTCAATGACCCTCGAAATCCTGTCAGGTGTTGCGTGGACTGGCTCCGGAAGCCCTATATCTACTCCAGCGTGTGCCAAAATTATTAGCTCATTTTGCATCAACTCCTCATATATTGGTAGTATCCTCTCATCATCGAAGAAGAAGTTTTGGTAATCGGGATGAATTTTGATTCCGGTAAGGCCGAGATCTTTTATCCTCCTTATCTCATCTCTCCAGCCTTCAAGGTCCGGGTGTATCGTCCCGAAGCAAATTATCTCGCCGTCGCTTACCCGATGGGCCCAGTCGTTTATCGATCTGACCTGGGAGGGCTTCGTAGCTATAGGGAGGACAACCGATTTCGATATGCCTGACCTTTCCATAGATGCTTTCAGCGCGGATATGGTCCCGTCCAGCAAGGACTTTATATTGCAGTTTTCCTCGAGCACACTGATTGCCCGAGCTGCGATATCATCCGGAAAAGCATGTGTATGGATGTCCACCACTACAAGTTCCATATCCCTGTATCCCCCAGGTTATAAGCTCTCTTTATCCCTCATGTCGATCACTCTCTTGGCCTTGCCCATACTCCTTTCGATTGTCTTCGGCTCGACAAGCCTGACCTTGGTGGTGATCCCAAGAACGCTCTCTATCTCATCGTGTATCTTGTTCTCGAGGGCCTCAAGCCTCCTTATCTCATCGGAGAAGAATTTCTCGCCTATCTCTACCCTGACTTCGAGCTGATCCAGACCGCCCTTTTCCCTGCTTATGACGAGCTGATAGTGAGGTTCGGCCTCCTCGATCTCCATAAGGACGCCTTCTATCTGGGAGGGGAAGACGTTGACCCCTCTGATTATTATCATATCGTCTGCTCTCCCTTTTATCTTACTTATTCTGGGAGCTGTCCTTCCGCAGTGGGGGCAGGTCCTGTAATTCATGCTCACGATATCGCCTGTGGTATACCTCAGAAGAGGTATCGCTTCTTTGGTCAGTGTGGTGAACACAAGCTGGCCATCTTCGCCCTCCGGGACGGGTTCATTCGTGGCGGGATCCAGGACCTCAGGATAGAAGTGGTCTGCCCAGACATGTAACCCGTCTTTTCCCTGGCATTCGACGGCAACCCCTGGACCTATTATCTCTGAAAGGCCGTATATGTCTATCGCAGCTATATCCCAGGCATCCTCTATCTGTCTGCGCATACCCTCAGACCAGGGTTCGGCTCCAAAGACGCCAACCCTGACCGGGAGGGACCTTGGATCCACGCCCATCTCTTCCTTTGCGACCTCGGCGAGATGAAGTGCATAGGACGGGGTACAGGTAAGAACAGTCGCTCCGAAATCCGCCATCAACT
The DNA here is from genome assembly GCA_964611725.1 of uncultured bacterium. GTDB lineage: Bacteria > Latescibacterota > CAZTBA01 > CAZTBA01 > CAZTBA01 > CAZTBA01. The sequence goes on along the minus strand of CAZTBA010000139.1, from coordinate 8,165 downwards.
TTATCTGTCTCTTCGTTCCTCCCGAGGAAACAGGGACAACGGCAGCCCCAAGTTCCAGGGTCCCATAGTGGAACCCTAAGCCCCCGGTGAAGAGACCGTAACCATAGGCATTATGTACTACGTCCTCTTTTGTTGCCCCCGAACAGGCCAAAGTCCTCGCCATTACCTCTGACCAGAGCTTTATATCATTTTTGGTGTAGGCAACGACTGTCGGGTTTCCGGTTGTCCCTGATGAGGCATGTATCTCAACTACCTCGTTGAGGGGCACAGCGAACATCCTGAACGGATAATATTCCCTGAGGTTGGATTTCCTGGTAAGAGGTATCTTGTAGATGTCATCGAGATTGCGGATGTCTTCGGGACGAATACCTATCTTGTCGAAGGTATCCTTATAGAAAGAGACTTTTTCATAGGCATATTTCACTATGTTCCGAAGCCTCTCAAGCTGCATTTCCTCAAGTTTTCCCTTCTCGGAGAACTCAACATCCCAAACCATATCGACCTCCTTTTACACCCTGGAGTTCCTGGACTTTTCAGGTCTGGGCCGGAGATAATCTTGCATAAGCTCCCTTCCGGATCTGAATGCCTCCAGGTTCAGATCTACCAAATTCGGCCTTATATTCTCCCTTATGGCTCCCTCCCAGAGTATATCCTCAACCTGGTGGAGTACCAGAGATAGAGCACCCAAGAGGACAACGTTTGTAACCCTCAGGTTGCCGAGTGCCTTCGCGGTGTCCAGCCCATCTACTACAAAGATTCTCTCTGTAAAATCTCTCAGCCTTTCAAATATATCGTCCGGATAGGTTTCCGCACCTGAGGTCACGGTTAACGAGTCTATTCGCTGGTTATTCACTATTACAGCCCCATTCGGGGATAGGTAGTGTATCCAGCGGAGGGCCTCAAGTTTCTCGAGTGATAGGAGTATATCAGCCCTGCCGGCTTCTATAAGAGGGGAATAAACTTTGCTTCCAAATCTGATATGGCTTGTAACGCTGCCGCCCCTCTGAGCCATCCCGTGGACCTCGCTCTGTTTGACATCGTAGCCAGATCTGAGACAGGCGGAGGCGGTTATGGCGCTTATC
>CAZTBA010000139.1:0-7073 GCA_964611725.1 uncultured bacterium | reverse complement strand
GCTATAAGAAGATCCGTGGTAGTCTTTCCCACCTATCACCTCCTCCTGGTCGAAATTGCATCTTTGGGACATATCTGGGAGCATATCCCGCATCCAAAACAGAGGACGGGGTTGATCTCGGTCTTCCCGTTTTCTTTCCCTATAGCGGGACAACCGAGCTTGAGGCATAGGCCACACGCGGTGCAGAGGTCCTCGTCAATCTCAGAGATCTTTCCACTGGTTCTCGAAAGGAGCACACATTCACGCTCCGCTATCACCACTGAGGTACCTGGATTCGAGGTTGCCTCACGGATGGCCGTCTCGGTTTCGGCAAGATCGTAGGGATCGACCTTGTAGATATTCTTCACTCCTATTGCTTCCGAGAGCCTCACAAAGTCGAGCCTTTCCGTTTCCTCACCACTCAGGGTGCGCCCCGTGCCGGGATTCTCCTGGTGACCCGTCATTGCAGTTGTCCTGTTATCGAGGATCACAACCGTCGAGTTCGAGCGGTTGTAAACGGCATTCACCAGGCCGGTTATGCCGGAATGTATAAACGTGGAATCGCCGAGGACCGCGACGGCCTTTTGGGAGAACTCGCTGCCAAGCGCCTTCTCGAGACCGAGTGCTGCTCCTATACTTGCTCCCATACATATACAGGTATCCATAGTACGGAGCGGGGGAAGGACACTGAGGGTGTAACAACCTATATCACCGGTTGTGACCATCTTCAGCTTCCTCAACACATGGAATACTCCCCTGTGAGGACAGCCCGGACACATGACCGGGGGCCTCAGCGGTACGTCCGGAACCGGGGACATCGGATTGTACCCTTCAAGCGCTGAACGTACCAGCTCGGAAGACAGCTCACCTACCCTCGGGATCTTCTCCTTGCCAGTGACATCTATCCCAATTGCCCTTATCTGATCCTCAAGGAAGGGCTCAAGCTCCTCCACAACCACAAGTTTTTCAACTTTGCCTGCAAACTCCTTTATCTTTCTGATCGGAAGGGGGTTAGTCATTCCAAGCTTGAGAAAGGATGCCTCAGGACAGACCTCCCGGGCGTACTGATAGGCCACGCCTCCCGATATTATCCCAATAGAGGTGTCGTTGAATTCCATCCTGTTCAATTCAGTATTCTCCGAAAACCCCTCAAGCTTCTTACGCCTTTTCTCAACTTCCAGATGCCTTGCCCTGGCATAGGCGGGGATCATAACGTATTTTCTTTCATCCTTGGCATATCCCCTGGGCTTAAGCTCTGAGCTTTCCCCAAATTCCACACGGCCCCTCCCGTGACAGATACGGGTGGTCATCCTGATTATAACCGGCGTATCGAATTCCTCGCTTATTTCAAAGGCTGCCTTCGTGAAATCCTTCGCCTCCTGACTGTCGGAAGGTTCGAGCATCGGCACGCCCGCAAATTTTGCGTAGAAACGGTTGTCCTGCTCGTTCTGAGAGCTGTGCATACCGGGATCATCCGCCGAGATAACCACCAGACCACCATTGACACCGGTGTAGGACGAGGTCATAAGCGGATCTGCCGCTACGTTGAGTCCTACATGCTTCATCGCCACAAGGGCCCTGGCTCCTCCCAGGCTCGCACCAATAGCACATTCAAACGCAACCTTCTCGTTTACCGACCATTCCGAATATATATCAGGATAGGAACTCGCAATCTCTTCGAGGATCTCAGTGCTCGGGGTTCCCGGATAGGCCGTCGCAACCCCGGCTCCGGCCTCGTAGGCTCCCCTTGCTACCGCTTCGTTTCCTGAGAGCAAAACAGTCATATTTCTACCTTCTCCTCATCATCACTCTGGATTGGACGTTGGGCCTAAAGTATAAATATCACCGCTTCCATTTTCAAGAAGAAAATTTCAAATAAGCGGATATTTATTTATCAAACTCCGAATTCATGAAATCTTTTATATTCACAGGCCTCCCCGTCATGGCTGATCTATTGGCGGCGAGGGTTACCGCCAGTGTGAGTATCGAATCATCTATGGGGGAGCGAATTGGGGAGGTGTTGCCTGTCTTTATGAAGTTCATGAAGGCTTCGTTCGCGGGTTTTGTGGGATCGACCTCGGGAGTGAAGGCCTCAGTACCATCGCGAGTGAACTTTTTGAGCTCGGACCCTGAAAATCTCAGTAGAAGCTCATCAGCGATTACATCGAAGCTGCTCCCATCGGGTATGCCGGGGAAGAGGGCATAGGTCGATACAAGGCTCCCTACAGCTCCATTCTCGAACTCAAGCGTGAGGGCGTTCGCGTCCCAGTTGTTGAATCCAGGGACGTCCAGCCTGGTTTTGAGGGTGTATCTGGCATAGACGGCTTTTACCTCGCCTGCTATGAATCGGAAGAGGTCCACAGTGTGAGTCGCCTGCTCGACTATCTGTCCTCCTGTCAGATCCCTGTCCATAACCCATTTTAGCGGGGGTACCGTCCAGTAGTAGTGCCCGCTCAGCATAGCTATGGGATGTCCCTTGAGGATATCCCTCATCAGATCGACCGTATCAAGGTAGCGTAGCTGATAGCCAACCGAACAGATCAGGCCCGCACTGTCAAAAGCTTCCTTTATGGCGAATGCATCGGGAAGGCTAAGGGAGATGGGCTTCTCGAGGAAGACGTGTGCCCCTGAGGATGCAGCATCGATCGCCTGGACGGTGTGCTCCTTCGGAGGGGTCACGATGTAGACAGCGTTCAGATCCTCTTTGGAGAGCATATCTCTGTAATCCGTATAAACGTTCCCTCCGTAGGTGTGTGCGGCCTCTTCAGCACGCTCCCTTATGATATCACACTGGGCAGCTATTTTCACATCGTCCATGCCCCTGAGTGAATCAAGATGGCCCTTGGCCCTTCTGGCAGTACCGATGAATCCGATCTTTACCATAGTTATCTCCTGATGAATTGAAATGGGAGTGAGATTATAAAGACTGTGCCAAGTATCCCAAGAATAATGACATTCACAAGGTTGGTTCTCACCGATTTTACCTCTATGGTCATCGGGAAATTTAGGTTTCCAGGCTTCCATATAGCCCTTTTCCCATCGATTGCATCGGCGTTTGATGAAGTGATCTTACCCGGTATGACCACTGAGATCTCGATATCCGAACCCTCGGGAATAACAATCCCTTTGGGAACGGTTCTGATGGTTTCACTGTAGGAATAGCTCACCTTAAGGAAACCTTTGTCCATATCGAAGACTACCTCATCGCCTTCCTTTATTTCGCCGGTTTCGGGGCGTACTATCTCCACGAAATCTCCAAAGAGGCGTTCGATTATACGGTCTGTTATACCCTTGGGTTCAGGAAAGTCTTTCGTGAACTCCCTGTAGTAGCTTTCTCCGCGAAGCTCCTCCTTCTCTTCCCAAATTTCCTCTTCCGATATTACGAACCTCTCCTCAAATGCTGTGTCGCTTCGGAGCGTTATCTCCTTGAGTGGGCCCGATTCCCCTTCGGGGGCTGAGATCTCGATTGCCCTCTGACAGTCTCCTTTGGGGCTTATTTTGGTGTAAAGATGCGCCCTGAAGCATCCGCAGAAAAACAGTGTCATAATAATTGTGCAAATAGCTGAAACCCTCGCCATATGAACCTCGACTGCTACATCAATAAGGTAGCTGAAGCACCGACTTCGTTATGAGTGCTATCGCGACCGATCCCATGCCTATCAATCCCATGCCGCAGGCGTATCCAGCCATGAGGACGACCGCGTAAAGCCTCCACTTCTTCGTGCCGAACTTCTTCTGCAGGTAGTATCTCGCCAGCAGGGCTCCTGCCATCTCAGGCATTATCATGTGGGGGAGTGCCCCCATTCCCCTGATAAAACCGTAGACGAGGGATGTGGGAAGCGCCAAGGTCGATAGTATCAGGAATGACGATATCCCGAAACCGAACCCGGTTAATATCCATTTCAATTTTATGGCCTTTGCGAATACCGATCCCCCCTCGGTCGTGGCCGAATACCACAGGCAATTCCTCAAGGCTATAAGGTGCCAGAAGTTCTGTGCATACTGGAAAGTGGGGGAGGGTATAGGGCTCATCTTCCATATCAACGACCAGAATATGAACCCGCAGATAAGGCTTATCGGGAGTATCATCAGCTCAGCTTTGATTATACTCGTAAACTTGGTTCCCGTGAGTTCGACCTCTCTGAAGAGCATTGCCCTCCTTCCATAGTCGGCGTACGGTATGGGGGCGAACCATATGTCAACTCCCTTGTATCCGCTGAGTATGAAAGCCCCTTCCCTCACATATGGAAATCCTACGAGCTGGCCTGTGAGGCCGACCATCCGTGCGTTAACATAAGATATAAGGGGTGTTATGAGGAAACCGAAAGCCACAAGGAAAGTCCAGGGGAATCTGTCATCCTTGAGGAGTTTCATGGAGAGGACTATATAGGCTATTGTCGAAGCCGTGTAGAGTATTATGGCAAGCGATATCGGGAAGTCACCTCTTCCCTTAGGGATTTGGTAGGAAGCCCTCCTTCTGTCGCCCTTTCCGATCGATCGGAGGGCCTGGAAGATTCCGACTGCGGCGACGGCGAAGGCGGTGCCTATGGTCAGGCTGAGCCAGAGGTCGACCGAATTCGAGAAGCTGGTCATTATAGTATCCATCCCCGGACGCCAGCTCGGAAGCAGACCGGCTCTGTAGAAGATCGGGTTCGCAAAGACATATATCATCGCTGCCATAAATCCACCGACGACCACCCAGAAGGGGAGTATGAACCCCATCATGATCGCCGAAAGGTTGGTGACTATCCCAATTGGTGCTGCGGGAAGTATCGACTGGGTCGTTCTCGTAAAATCTATCCATGGTATGGGGAGAAGCACTATAGGTTTGGTCGTTATGAGCCCCGATAATGCCGGCAGCCCCACATATATGGCCCCGAACACAAGGCCTATAGCCATCCCGATCGAGAACACACGCCACCTCCAGGTCTCTTTGTCTTCCGTAGTCTCGGCCAAGGCGGTTGCCCCCTGGGCTGCAACCGGTGCCAGAGGGAAGGGGAGGTTCTCTATATCGGAAGTCACCCTGAACAGGGTATAGGCCATACTGAACCAGCTTATCCTCGAGAGGATCTGAGAGAGGACCATGAGCGAAATCGCCGGAATCCATGCCCTGTCGAGAAAGGTCCTCGCTATAAGAGCCTCTGAACCTTCGGATGGTGAGACCCAGTGCGGGATCTGGTCGGCGATTCCGAAGCCTTTTGCTGCCGTCGACTGCACCAGATACTGCTGCCATATCAGCATCCCGAACGGCCCTCCGGCAAGCATCATACCACCGATTATGGTTGTGAGCCCGCCGGCTATATAGTACAGTATGTAGACCTCCTGCCGGCTGAGCCTTGTAAGCGAGCGCCTTGCAACTTCGGCGAAGAGGATTATCGTTACCCATTCGGCCGCCGGTCCCATTCCGGCTCCGGCTATCAATCCCATGTATATCGATCCGGGCATCATCACCACGCCTATGAAAAGCGCCCCGATCGCCGTCCTCAAGGTAACTCCGTCCTCAAACTCGGATGGCCTCTCCATCAGGGATCGGTATTCCTGTATGTCGCTATCCTTTGAACCCTTTATGGCCATGATCTGACCCTCAGCTATTTCCCTGCAATCTAAGATCTACGATCGAAAGCTTTTCTCCTTCCTCGATGTAATAGTTCCGCTGCTCCTCAGTCAGGTTCCTCCAGACCAGGAACTGCTTCCTTATATCATTCAGGAAGAAATAGTTGCCCCTCGTCCACGACGAGAGATCCCCAGATATCCTGCGTATTCTCAGATTTATGATGAATATCCTCGGATCCCGGGTCGGTCCGGTCTCTATTTCGATCTCCTGGCTGATGCCGAGGTCGAACGGGGCGAGCCAAACCGTGAAGTCAAGCCTCATAACAGATTCATTCTTCCTATCGGGGATACGGGAGGACTCGGTGTAGAAGCCTGCACCTATGGACTGTTCCTGATAAGCCTCGAAATATTCCGTGAGAAATGCGGATACCCCGATGGCATCCCTGCGGCTGAGAGTAAAGGGAAGGGCAATGATGAGGACATCACCCTGAGGCTCCGGGAGCTTCCATTTCCTCTCAATCCCCGGGACGGATATCTGTGCGGCCTTCCTTGCCGGGTAGATGGAAGACGATATAACTACTCCCATTACTATGAATATCGTAGTGACCGCTGAGAGGGAGGAATAGTTCAGAGTAAGACCTGGCAGGAGTTCAAAACTCGTCACGATCTTCGCCAAAACCTGACCGGCCATATAGCCGAGCACCGCACCTATGGTGGCATAGACACAGGATTCAGCTATGAAAAGACCGGCTATGTGGATCGGTGCAAGTCCTATAGCGTTGAAGGTTCCTATCTCCTTCAGCCTCTCGTATACTGAGCCGAGCATAGTATTCAGCACTATAAGGGCAACTATAGCGACAGGAACCACTATATTGCTCTGGCCGCTAAATGACTTTATCCCAACGGAGTTGACTATGTATTTTGTCCCGTCTATACCGGCAAATGCATTCAATCCGAGGACCGACATTATTTCATCGAGTTTCCCTTCCACATCTTCAGGGGCCGGGAACTTGATCGCGATCGTTTTGATCTCTCCTCTAAAGCGGTTCATAACGGCATCGTAGGGGAGTATTACTATCCTGTCAACTGATGAGTGGGTGTAGACCAGGGGTTTCCCGATCTTGCTAACCCCAACCATTTTCTCTTCGGGTTTTTGAGCTTCCGGATCAAGGGGAGTCAGAGGTTCATCGTTCTGATCCTTTATCCTATCGAATGAAGGACCGTCCAATATCCCGATTACCCTGTACCCCATTCCCATGATGCTGAGACTTGAATTTCCGACATCCTCCAGGTTTATACCGAGCTCTTTTGCAAGCTTATTCGAAATTATGCAAGCTGGAGCGGCATCATCTTCGAACCATCTCCCTGCAACAAGTGCCCTGTCAGGGTGAGTAAAGTATGTCTCCCCCGGCCTTAATCCAAGAAGGCCATTCACCCTTACCGGAGCCGTATCCGGCCGATCCGACCTTACTATGTTTCCTCCAACCTGTCCGGGGCCCCAGCTTCTCCAAGCCCTTGGAATGACATTGCTGTCCCCGTAC
>CAZTBA010000138.1:13087-13672 GCA_964611725.1 uncultured bacterium | reverse complement strand
ATGTAGCTCTGAGCAGCGATGAGATATGCAGCTTCAGCATTTTCAGCACCTACAAGGAGCTCAGACGAACTCTCATAGAGTTCTATTGCATCCATATAATTACCACTAGAATAAACAAGGTACATAAGCCTGAAGGCTGCATCACCCGCAAAGCTACCCCTGAGATCAAGGACCTTCCTGTAGTTAGATCTGGCATCATCGAAAAGCCCCACTGCGTAGAGGCTCTCCGCAAGATAGAAGCGCGCCCTCTCGTCCTCCTTCAGATATAGGCCAAACATCCTTTCAAGTTTATCGGCAGCAAGCCTGTAATGGCCGAACTTGTAATACTTCATGGCGTCGCGGTACTCCCTATCCCACATTCTATTTACCTGGGAACTGGTACCGCTTCGGATAAGCTTTGCTTTCAGCGAATTGACATATATCTCGGATATGACGGTGCTTCCGAAACCCATAAGTCCTCCGAACTCGTCCGCGAACAGGTTGATCCGCTCTTCAGGGGCGAGGTATTCGCTTGAAACGATCGACTCGAAGTGCTCCCCCTTCACCCTCTGGATTTCCGCTGAAATCTTCTCAAGCTCCATTCTC
>CAZTBA010000138.1:0-12987 GCA_964611725.1 uncultured bacterium | reverse complement strand
TCACGCTCGATCTGGCGCCTCTCAAGCTCCCCTTTCAGGCGGGCAAGCTCAGGATATTCCTCCTGTATCCTCTCGACCTCGGAAAGAATTTCCTCCAAAAGCTCCCTCTCACGCTCGATCTGGCGCCTCTCAAGCTCCCCTTTCAGGCGGGCAAGCTCAGGATGCTCCCTCTTTATCCTCTCGACTTCGGAAAGAATCCTCTCCAAAAGCTCCCTCTCACGCTCGATCTCGCGGCTGAGATCTTCCGACATGACACCCTTGGAGGGGATAACAACGCCTTCCTTCTTCCTCTTTGATATCTCTTTCAAGATCTCACCTATATCGTCCAGAAGGATCGTCTCCCTCACTATCTGGAGTCGGATTGCTTCGACGCGCCTGTTGATCTGCCTAAGCCTCCGGGCTTCCTTAAAGCTATCAACCTCCTCGTCGGCAGCTCTGGAGTCTCCTTCCAAGATCAGGATTGCTGTCGAAAGGAGCATAAGAACTAGAAATTTCTTAAAGACATCATTCATAGCTACCGCCTTTCATCCGATGGACGGAAAAGGCTAACCGATCCTGCAGGTAGGACTAAGCATCTCCGATATGAGCCTGTTTATCTGATCCCTTATCTTCCTGGAGACACAATCCGGATCGTAATAGTCGCATGTCTTCCTGCTACAGAACTCAACACTGTTCCGGCACATGTTCCTGAGTATGTGCTCCGTAGCGTTATCTACTTTCCTCTTCAGGATACCCATACTGAAAGCATACCCAAATTTTTCCTTTTCGGTCTTTATGGTTTCCTCAAAAAGGATCTGATGAATCCGCCTGAGCTCAGCAAGGTTCATACCATCGGTTTCGCTGTCAAGGTTACCTTTTTCCCTCACTAATCTCAGTATCTCTTCCCTCCCTTTCACAATTTAACCCCTTTAAGAGGATATCCATCCTAAGAAGGCCTTATCTACTCCGTCATCTGACTATTATAAAAAATAAACAAAAGTCTTGTCAACATGTTTTTTGAGAAATGAGGTAAATAATGATATATAAAAGCGATTTTTCAGGTCTTGAGTTCCTTTTTTCGTGCCGCCGGGAAGAGGATATTGTTCAGGATAAGGCGGTATCCCGGCGAATTTCTATGAAGCGAGAGCTGAGTCGGCGGGTCGCCGACCCTATGCTGATAATCCTCGGGATCGTGGCCACCGAGGAATGTGAACGTTCCTCTGCCCAGATTACCATGTATATATTTCACGGAATCCGTTCTTTCCCTGTCGCCGAGTATCGTGACCGATCTCTTTATAAGATGTCTCCTGAAGGCTGTGGTCTGCCCAAGAAACCCCTTTACTACAGGGATATGGCACTGTGTAAGCATGGTCGGTATAGGGTCATATTTTGCCGAAAACTCGAAGAGAATGAAATAATCGTCATCCGGGGTTCTTGAGGGAGGATTAGTATCTATGTCCGAAAATTCGTATTCCATAGGATCGAGGATCACCTTGAACTTCTCGAAGGCAAAGGTTCTCGAATAATCGAGCTTACTCTGGCAGTCGGGGTGCGGTGGATCCCCGTCGAATACCGAGGGGGCTATATCGGTCTGCCAGGCCGCAAGTGCTATATCTATCGTATCGGTCGCCGAACACATGGCGAAAAGGAATCCCCCGTTTAAAGCATATTCCCTAATCTTCTCAGCGATGGCCTTCTTCAGCTCGGACACCTTCCTGAAGCCGAGCCTTCTGGCGGTGTTTTCGCAGAGTTCCTTCTCTTCACGGTACCATTGGGCATTCCGGTAGGCTGCATAGAATTTCCCGTACTGCCCGGTGAAATCTTCGTGGTGAAGATGGAGCCAATCATACTCACCAAGCTTCCCGGAAAGGACTTCCTCGTCCCATACGACATCGTAAGGTATCTCGGCGTAGGTGAGAGCAAGGGTGACAGCATCGTCCCAGGGCTGTTTGTTGGGGGGTGAATATACGGCTATCTTCGGCGCCTTCTCGAGCAGGACCACTGACATGTTCTCGGACTCTATTGCCCCGTATATCTGCACAGCCTCAGCATCCGATATCACCTCGAATGAAACACCCCTTATCCTGCATTCCCTGGCAAGACCCTCTATGTAATCCGTCATGAAGGACCCACCCCTGTAGTTGAGGAGCCACTCCACATTCACCCCTCTGGTCAGGGACCAGTAAGCGATGCCATAAGCCTTGAGGTGATCGGATTGTTTTATATCCATGTTTATAAGGAGCTTCTCCCCAGAAGAAGGAGATACTGAAGATATGATAGCCAGAGCAATTATGATAAAAGCTAAAAAGCTTCTCATAGCCCTTCCCCTTCCGAAAGTGCACCCCTTATCTCCCTGAGCTTCTGCCTCGCCTCAACAGCCATAATATGATCAGGATATCTCTCAAGGAAGGCCTCATACTGCCTGGCGGCATCCTCGACGCTCACGAGGCCGAGCATATAGACACGTGCCATGGCGATCTGCGCACCGGGGGAAAGGGGGCTTGAGGGATAGTCCGATATAAGCCTGGCGTAAGCCTCAATCGACTCTCCGTACCCACTCATGTCAGACATAAGTCTCCCGAGCTCGAAGAGGGCATCATCCGCCAGAGGGGAGTCTTCAGGTATACTCTCAAGGAGGGATTTCGCCTCATCATAGTTCCACTGTCTGGATTTGAGCTGGGCCGATGCGAAGGTCCTGAGTCCCTCGAGTTCGGACGTGAAATTCTCCTCTATAAAGAGCATAAGCGATAGTGCGTCGTTTACGTACTCCTCGCTGGGGTTCCTTCTCGAAACGGCTTCGAGCTTTGAAAGAGCACTTTCGAAATCACCACGGAAATAGTCTATCTCCGCCATTCTGAAAAGGGCAGCCCCACCCTCAACTGTCCTCTCGATCCTCCTGTAAACGCCCATCGCATTATCGAGCTTTCCCGATGCGACCAAGCAATCCCCGATCCCCAGTTCGGACTTATACTTCAGATATCCGGCAGCCGGGTCGGCCAAAAGTCCCCTGAAAACCTCAAGGGCGCCGTCAGGATCGTGGAGAAAATCGAGTTTTATCCTCCCGATTTGCAGGAGTGACTCCGCCTTCTGCCGTGAAAAGGGGCGCATCTCTGCAACTTTCTCGTAGGAAAGGATAGCTTCTTCATATAGTCCCATCTCCGTCTGGATGTCTGCCATCCTGAGGAGTGAGGTGAACGCATGCGGAGAGCCGGGGAACCTGGCAGCAAGCTCCCTGTGAGCAGACATCTCAAACCTGGGGTATCCCTTGCTGCGGCACTGATCAGCGAACTCAGCGATCATCTGCGCACTTACCACTCCTGACCGCACTGTGCTGAAAGCCTTATCAGGACTACCTATATCGAGATAGTAGCTGCTCAAAAGAAGCCTCCTGGGTACATCGCCGGGACCTCCCCCTACAGCCCCCTCTAGCACAGGCAGTACCTTTGAGATAGTAACCTCGTCTTTTGGGAAATTCGAAAGTATCCTCTCGACGACCGGATAGTTATCGGGGTGATCTTCCAGGTACAGTATATATTCCCTCGATGCCCCTTCAAAGTTCATACTGTAGGTATAGACATTGGCAAGTTCAAAAGAAAAAACCGTTTCATCCGAGAGGTTTCTGCGAGCCATAAGGTATACCTCGGCTGCGGAGCCGAGATCACCGACAGAGAGGTACGTTCCCGCCACCATCCTGTATGTAAGCGGCGAGATCTTCCCCTGGAGCAGAGCGGCGTTCCATTCTTCCTCAGCCCCATCCCTCCTACCTTTCCTGTAAAGGGCCATGCCGAGGTCAAGCCTCAGATTGAGGGGCACAGATCCGCTCGGATAGTTCGTTTTGAGCGTCTCAAGCATCTCTATAAGGTCGTCATACCTCTCCAGCTTGAACATGAGGCGCCTTGCCCCGTTGAAAGCGTCGTCAGAGAGCGGATCCTCGGAAAGCATTTGCCTGTATACTGCAAGGGCCCCCTCAAGGTCCCCTTTCTTTTCCAAAAATTCCGCTTTGGCAAGCCACTTTGAATCGGGGTCCTCGGCCCATGAAACAGACGTAAAGATAGCTATGGTAATAAACACAATCAACAAACGCATAATTACTCCCGCAGCCCGCCTTTCAGAGCTTAGAGTTCCTCAGAGATCGATTCGAAATACCTCCTTACTAAGGCATCATATTCCGCAGGATAGCCCTCACTGAGTGCCTCAAGCATCCTTTCCCTCAATATATTCTTCCCCTCCCCGAGGTCAGGGGGAAGCTCAGACGGGCTTATAGATACGTAGTTTCCCGCAGTTCTGGCCTTCCTCCTGCGGCTATACTCCCCGGTCCTTATGGAATGCTGAGCGTCCAGAAGCCTTGTAAGTACGCGTCTCTGCGTGTCAATGGTATTTCCGTCCACCTTTCTTCCCTTGAGGTCCTTAACTACCTCCTCCATATCGGCGCCCACTCTGTCGAGGTTTCCGAGTATCCCTGAACCGCCGGATTTCTGACGGATAAGGGACTCAAGCTCACGCTGCAGAGCTTCCTGCTCAGCGGCAAGCCGGGAGAGTAGATCGACATCCCCGGAAGACAACCCGCCTGCGCCCGGCATCGGTATGCCCTCAGTCCTGGAATTTATTCCCTCCTGGCGTTCCGAGAGCTCCCTGAGGCGCTCCATCAACTCGTCTAACCCCGTCCCGGAGGAAGCGGAATTTAGTTTTCCAAGGGCATCGTGTAGCACTATGATCGAACGGTTAAGCGACGACAAGGCCTCCTTCCCGGCCCCGATAGCAAGCCTCTCCATACCCTCTCCGAACTTCAAGGAAGACTCCTTCAGACTATTTATCGAGCTTCCAAAAAGCCCGAGTGCTTCGGGAGGGACAAAGAAAGTTGTGCGCGAGAGTTCGATAAGCCTCTCGGCCAGATGTGAAGTTGCCCTCTGGACCTCGAATTCCTCCTCGGCAAGCGCACCAAGGTAGCGTTTCATGCCGACAGGCACATTGGCCTCCTTAAGGAGCTTCTCCTGCCTCTCCGATATCGAAAGCGCGGATTTCATTATCCCCATAAGCTCTGAGGCAACCGCCGTTTTCGACTCTTCACCGAAGGCCGATCTTGCGTCCTTCAGATCATCGGCGAGCTTGCTGAGATCGGACCTCAGCTCAGCTCCCATGACAGCGGAATTCCTCAAATCGCCTGACTTCAGGGATCTCCCCACCGCCGATGACTTCGGAGCAATGTCCTGCCTGATAGCATCCCCTATAGAGCTGAAACGTGATGAAAGCTCACCTGAGACCTCATCGGATATGCTCGAGACCCTCTCCGACAGCTTCTCCAGTCCGGCCTCGATATCTCCCTGCTCGGTACCCAGCTTCTCCAGGTCAGCTCCTGCACCGATCCTGCTATTGATCTCATCCTGCCTGAGCAGAAGGTCCTCTGCCATCTCGACAGCGGCATCTATCTCCTGTTCAAGCTTCGCCTTCCTGAGCAGGGAAAGGGTCCTTTCAAGCCTCCTCTCAAGTTCCTCAGCCGAAAGGCTGAAGTTTTCGAGCGAGCGTTTCACCTCCTCAGGATCGAGATTTTCTATCGCTTTCTGAAGCTCATACATGGCTCTCTTCATATCGTCAGAGGCTATCTCGTCTATCAACTCACGGATCTCGGACAATTTTCTGAGGGTCTCGGGGGTAATGAGACTTCTCCCCTCACGAGTTTCGATACTTTTGGATAGCTTCTCCGACAGATCCTTGAGCTCCCGGGCTATTCCTTCTTCCCTCTTCTCCAAGTCCGTGAGCTTCTCCCTCGCTTCCCAGCTAATGCTATCTTCTTTCAGGAGATCCCTCTTTATTATTTCAGCCTTCTCCCTCAGACTTTTCTGTCCCTCGGCCGCCTCCTCGAGGGTCTTTATCCCCTCCATCTGCTCCGCCATAGCTCTTTCAAAAATCTCGTATACCGAAGGAAACCTCGCGGAAAGCCATCTGCTCCTCGAGCTCTTGGGACCCTTTACAGCGTCGTTATCGGTAGCTTCAAGGCAGTATTCGAGATAATCTCCAGGACCTAATTCAATTGGGCTGAGATCCCATATAACGTTCGCAGACAGTTTCTTTCGGAATTTCTCGGAGGAATAGATCGAGGTGTAATCTTCCTCCCCGCCATTTATCCTGTGGACAATATCGAGCTTCGAGATTCCGTAATCGTCCCAGGCTATGGCTTCGATCGGTATCGCCATGGACTCATCCAGATCGATATCTCCCTCCGGGCTTACGATCTTGACAGAGGGAGCTATGTCCTCCAGAGGGTTTATCTGGTATGTAACCGGCTCAGGGTTGGGTCTACCTTTCAGGTCCTCGAGCTCTATATGATAGTTCTCCCTGGAGTCAACACTGATTCGGGCCGAGGCATTGATCCCCTCTACGGACATATCCTTGGACCAGCTTTCGGCAACGAGCTTCGCCAATCTCAGGGGTTTGTTTGCCACAGTCTCGAGTAGAACCCTGGTGCCGAGGGGAGCGGTTATATTCCCGGAAGAGTTCTCGCTATACACCTCGCCGAGCCCGGTGTATTCCGGGAAAGAGAGCTTAAGGCTGATTGCCAGGACCTCGGGAGGTTCGATAACCGTGGCCTTGAAGGCCGGGCTTCTACCTTCACCCGCAGAAGCGTAATAATAGGCCGTCTCGAGGAGGGGACCTACCGTGCAGCTCAGCGTCGAATCCCTCCGGGCATTATCAACAGGTATGTCCTGCCAGACTTCGTCTCCGATCCCCCTCGTGAAAACGGAAGCCGCACCGGGTATATCCCCGGTCATGGTAATCTCTACGTCGAAGCTCTTACCTTTCAATACTTCGGTATCTCCGGGGCTTACCAGGATATGGGTGCGTAGTTCCTTTGTAAAACTGGTTGTGGGTTTCAGAAGCCTGGCGATGGCGTTCGGCATCTCACCGGGAAAAGAGACCAGGATGGCAATTGATACCGATAGAACAGCCGCTAAAGCAAAAAGAGGCTTCCGCAGAGGGGTACGGCTGACAGCCCTCGAGATATCACATTTTGAGAGGATTTCCCAGGACCGTTCCGTCACAGCCTCGATCATCTCAACCGAATATCCTTCCGGATTATTCTCCATTCCGGGCCATAGCTGAATCGCGCCCACAAGGCGACCCCTGAACTCCGGATAGAGCTTTTCGAGCTTCAAGGAAAGCTCCAGCTCCGGTGCCGTCTGCCTCAGAGGAGCGGTCCCAAAGCGGATAAAAGCACAGACCGCAAGGAGCACCAGCAGTCCGATCGAGGCAAGCTTGGCTTCCGACGGCAGGTAGAGGCGCGTCTCGACGATCGCAAGGATGATCGCTGCCGAAAGGAAAACCGAGACTGCTGCTGCTACACCCCGCAGGACGTAGAAAGCGACCTGGCGTCTCCTGAGTTTTCGGAGTTCTGAAGTAAGTTTTACATATGAGATCTCAGGGGCATTTTCCATAAAAGATCCCTTGGCAAATCCGGATTAAGCTATTGGTACCAAATAACTCTTCTTACGATTTTACGGTGAGATTGTTCCAAAAGAAATGTATCACCACGCTTGTCAGAGAAGAGCGGCCAAACTTCAGAAGAGTTTCTCAAAGTTAAGCCTGTAATCTGGCAAGGTTACATGGACTATGTGGCACATTTCGAGAAGGCGCGAGTAGATACGTCCTTCGAAAAGTTGTTTTATCTCGTTTATATCTTCATTTGTAGTTATTATGCTGAATTTTTCCTCCTTATATCTTGCATCGATCAGATTATAGAGCATCTCGAGCTCCCAGGGAGTGTTCCGTTGGACGCCGAAATCGTCTATAACCAGGAACGGAATAGATCCCAGCTCCTCTATTATCTGGAACGTTTGGCCGTAGAATCCGCTCTCCTCACTGTAGGAACTGCGAAGCTTCTGGAAATAGCTGAATGAAAGATCAACGAACTTGCCTGGCTTCCCGGAGCGGAGTATAAGTTCATTGAGGGCTATACAGCCCAGAAGCGTCTTACCGTTCCCTACCGTGCCCCAGAAGAAGAACCCCTTCTTAGGCCCCTCCTTTCCTTCAAGGTCTATAGCCGTGCTTATATAGCCCCTGAGCTTCTGCGCTTCCTGCAAAGTTTTCCCTTTAGAACCTATGTCCTTGAAATCTTCAAAGAATTTCCATCTAAATTTTGTTGGGACACCCGAATTCTCTATAAGCCTTTCCCTTCTGGCCATCTCCATCCTGTAGTGTCCACAGACGCACCATTTCGGTCTCATATCCTCATCGAAATACTGATATGGTTTTACACCCCCGCACTTACAGAGCTTCTCCACACAGGAACAGAGTTTCAGCTTCCCTTCAGCCGAGGGTTTATAGTAAAATCCCAGGTAATCGCACCCGTTACATCCGCCAGCGTCCCAAGCGTCATGAGTCATGTTCCCAGCCTTCTTTACCAAATCTGACCCTCCTGGCCTTCCCCATGGGCATCCCGAGGAACCTTCGCCCGACCTCTTCGAACTTGTGCGGTATATCGCTCAGGTAGAAGATATGTTCCGGACTGGAGCCGCTGGGGGCACGAAGACCTTCCGAGGAAAGCCTATCGGCGACCTCAATGGCGGTTTCTTCCGCGGAATCCGCAAGCACCACATTGGGGCCCATAACCGAGGATATCACACCCTTAAGGAGCGGGTAGTGGGTGCATCCGAGGACCATGGTATCGACTCCCCTGCTCCTGAGCGGTTCGAGGTACCTTTCTGCGACCAGCTCCGGTATCTCCCCTTCGATCCAACCCTCCTCGGCGAGCGCTACAAACAGGGGGCACGGTTGTGTATAGATCTTGATCTCCGGGTTCATGGATAATATAATTCGCTCATACGAGCCGCTCAGAATGGTGCCGGCCGTCCCTATGACCCCTATTTTACCCCTGGTTTTCCTGACCGCTGCCCTGGCACCCGGTTCTATAACGCCCGCGACCGGAAGGCCGAAACTCTCCCTTATATAATCCAAGGCCACGGAGGAGGCTGTGTTGCAGGCCACAATTATTATCTTTACGCCTTCTCTGGCAAGAAAAGCCGAGTTCTCAAGGGCATATGTCCTTACAACTTCCCTCGATTTCGGGCCGTACGGGGTCCTGGCCGTATCGCCGAAGTAGATGACCGGTTCATCCGGCATCTTCCTGAAAATCTCCCTTACAACCGTAAGCCCTCCGACGCCGGAGTCGAAAACCCCTATAGGCCTTCTGTCCAATTTCCCCTCCCCATCATATCCCGGTCTCGTGCATGGACTTGAAAGCCTTGATCGCCCTGAATATCGCCTCTGCGGACTTCTGCCGGAACCCCCTGCTCCTTAGGAGCTTCTCCTCGTACCTGTTCGTTATGAATCCGACCTCCACCAGAACGCTCGGCATGGATCCTGCGGTACCTTTCAGGACATAGAAACCGGCCTGCTTGACCCCCCTGTCCTTGAGTCTGAGAGATTTTACAAGCTCCGACTGTATGATAGCTGCGAGGTCCTGGCTCTCTTTGATACACTGATCGGAGATCATATCGAGCTGTATATCCGCGAGTGAGAAGTCCTCTAAATCTATACCTTCTACCTCGGAAGGTTCCTCGAACCTTATGGAGGAGTTTTCGAGTCTGGCGACCTCCTCAGCTTCCTTGGTCTTAGCCTCCGAGAGGAAATATGTCTCGATGCCACCCATAGACGCTTTCTTACTGGCGTTTGTATGTATACTTACGAAAATCTTTCCCCCATTCCTGTTGGCCATTCTCGCCCTTTCGGTGAGTCCTACGAACTCGTCTTTGGTCCTTGTCATTATAACCTTTACCTTGAGCCTGCTTTCGAGGAGTTTCGCCAGACGCTCCGCTATATCAAAAGTCACCTCTTTTTCCTCAGTCCCACCACGGCCGATAGCCCCCGGGTCCCTCTCCCCGTGCCCGGCATCCACCACCACAGTGTGAAAGGACCATATATCCCTGTCGGCCTGGGGTTCCGCGATCACGGATGAGACACTGCCCGGAAGGTTTTTCCTCATAAGTATAACGATTCTGTCCGGACTGTCGGTCTGGTACACCTTTATGTCCTTTACCTCTGCATCCACAAGCAGGGATATCTGAGCCGAATCCTCGTACTGGTAAGCCCTTATACGGCTTACCGATCCTTTGGAGCGATCGGAGGATATATCATCGGGACTCAGAGTGCCACCGTAAACGGAGAGGTTGAACCATCTTGATGAAGTCGTGTTATACTCTATAGGAAGTTTCCCCACGGTGTTGACTATGACCATTGTTCCGTTGGCCCTTTCCTCCACCTTCAGGCTGACGACGTTTCTTGCCTTCTCCTTCACCATTATGTCCTCGCCATACCACCTGAGGTCTCCGGCCACAATCTCGTCAACTATCTCGATGAAGGGCTCGGCAGGGACATACAGGGAGCCTTCTATAAAAACAGGAACTTCCGGAAGGTTGAATTTACGGTTTTCACCAATTACGACTATGGGATTGAAAGCGGTAATCTTTATCCTTCCGGCCTTCCAGCGCAGGACCATCTTCATCTTCGCCGGTGCCCAGTACGTTGAAGCATCAAAGGCATGCGCCAGTGAAGTAAGTGACACGTACGGCACACCGTTTATCTGCTTAACCGATATGGGTTTTCTGGCCCCACCGGGATATATAACCGAGGAGGCATGGGATGTGGCATAGATTGCGAAAAGAAAGAGACAGACAAGAATAAATCCAAAGGAGGGATGTAGGTGACGGTTCATTCCTTAGCTCCTTTCCCTCATACCGGTTCTCTTCTCCTTAAGAACCCTGTCGATCTCACGCCTCGCATCGCGATCAGCTATGTCACGCCTCTTATCATGCAGCTTCTTGCCTGCAGCGAGGGCGAGCTCGATCTTTGCCTTTCCGTTCCTGAAATAGAGCTTCAGGGGCACAAGCGTAAGCCCCCTTTCCTGAACCTTCCCTATCAGCCTACTTATCTCGGACTTATGAAGCAGAAGCTTGCGGGTGCGTTTGGGATCATGGTTGTAGCGATTCCCCTTCTCGTAGGGACTTATGTGCATATTATGCAGCCAGACCTCCCCTCTATCTATCCTGGCGAAGCTGTCCTTAAGGTTTGCGTTCCCCGCTCGAAGTGATTTTACCTCGGTCCCCGCGAGTGCTAACCCGGACTCGAAGGTATCGAGGATATGATAGTCGTGGCGCGCTTTCCTGTTCTGGGCCACTATTTTTATGCCGCCGTTATTCAATATTCAACACTCTCCTTTGTCCTTTTAATCCAGCCCTTATGATACGAAAAGCAGATCACCTTTTCAAGGAAAATCTTCCCCGCAAAACTCTTGACAGAGCCCTTTACGTTTCGTATCTTAGGGATGTAAAAATTGCGAAGAGACCTCAGATGCCGAAGTGGTGGAATTGGTAGACGCGCTGCGTTCAGGGCGCAGTGGGAGAATTCCCGTGGGGGTTCGAGTCCCCCCTTCGGCACCATTGTTTTTCAAGCACTTACGCAAGATGGGCGTGGTGCTTTTTTTCTGCGCTTTCGGCCCTGGTGTCCATATAGTGTCCATCAGGATCTATTTTCTCCACCGCAGACCTCAAATGTTCAGGTGCGAGATGGGAATATCTCATGGTGGTTCTGATGTCCTTATGACCTAAAAGCTTCTGAAACGTGAGGCTGTAGACATAGCTCTTCTTGACACGCAAGATCCTGCACAGATCATCAATGGTTAGGAGAGATCCAGGGCTTATGTTGCTTCTATAAACTGTTCTGCTCATGCTCTGGTTATCCAATTTTGCACCTTATCTGCTCAGATACTCGATTACCCATTGCCTGAGTCTGTTTAAGTTGTCAACCTCTTTCCCTCTCCAGCTAAACTTGCGTCTTGCCATGCTTACAATTCCTTCTGAGCCATGCAGCGCGGGGCTTCAAACTCAAACTGCCCCTGGCCAGTCTGTGTGCTTACGGCCCTACGAGCTTCATGCTTTTCTGTCTGGCGGGGTGGCTGCCCCAGCTGCTATTTGAACAGCGACTTGATACGGCCCCCAATACCGGGGGCAACAGAAACGTCACTCTCCCTGCCTCAATAAACGTGCGCCCATAAGGCCGCCACGCAAGTCAGGCGGGAAGGGGAAGCGATCCGCCGACCGGACGGACCGGGGACGAGAGCTAATGTCGCCACCCCGCATGACTCGGCAGCTTTTTGCGTTCCCGACGATCCCAATCTTGAAGCCTTTGCTGAGCCCCTTAGGGTCTACGATCGGCGAAACACTGTAGTAACCCGGATCAAACCAATCTTCACACCACTCATCAACGTTCCCGTGCATGTCATACAGCCCCCAGGGGTTCGGCAGCTTCGTCCCTACAGCGTGCGCATATTGCTCTCCAGCACCGTAGGAATTATCCATATACCACGCATAGTCTTCTAACTTGGTCTCATCATTCCCAAACGACCATCGCGTCGTCGTACCCGCACGGCAGGCATATTCCCACTCTGCCTCAGTCGGCAGACGATAAACTGCAGAACCCTCTGCCTGGTTCAATTTCGCTATAAACTCCCGCATATCGTCCCATGAGATATACGCTGCCGGGTAGTTTGGCTCCTCACGAACATAATCCTTCCCAAGCCAAGGCCGTGTCCCCATCACGCTCTCCCACTGACCTTGGGTGATCTCATATTTGCCAAGCCAGAACCCGCGGCTTATCGTTACCTCGTGCTGAGGGCCTTCGCCTGAGAAGACATTGAGCGGGGACTGGGTATTCAGTTGGTCAATCTCCCCTTGAGGGGATCCCATTGTAAACGCCCCCGGCTCGATCCATACCATTTCCAATGTAGCACCGCCGGGGAGATCAAATGTAGCGGTGTCTCCTGTCTTTCGCTTGGCTTTTCCTTGGAACGAACCAACCAAGACTATACTGCAAACCAGAGCCAACATTAAGCTATACCATTCCCGGTCCATTTTTCGCCTCCTTTGGCCAAGGTCGCATAATGTTTTATGTAAACCTAGGGATTTTGTCAACGCCGGAGTTAAATTAACCCTCTGTGACCGGTTTAAAATTGACCCCCCT
>CAZTBA010000137.1:7347-13753 GCA_964611725.1 uncultured bacterium | reverse complement strand
CGAAGGCACGACCTATTTCTATACGAATCCGCTGGAACATGATGGAGGAGGAGATATCTCCAGCGGGCATAGAGGCTCCAATCAGAGGACAACAAAGCTTTGGAATTATACACCCTGTTGTCCCCCAAACGCAGCACGTACTTTGGCATCGTTTAAAGGATACATCTATGGAAAGGGCAAAGATGCTTTGTATATCCACCTCTATGTGGCCAGCTCTGCCGAGATGGAAATCAAGGGGAAGAAAGTAGGACTTGCCCAGAAGACCAATTATCCGTGGGATGGAAAGATCGAAATCAAGGTCAATCCCGAAGTTGAAATGGTCTTTGCTCTCTTTGTCAGAATCCCGGGTTGGGTGGAGGATCCCGAAATCAGGGTTAATGGGGGTAAACTTGATATCGAGGTTTCTCCAGGGACCTATCCGGAAATCTCCCGTCTGTGGTCACCCGGTGATAAAGTGACTCTGGAATTCGCCATGCCTGTGGTCAAGATGGTGTGCAATCCGAGTGTTACATGCAACAGCGGGTGCGTCGCGTTAATGCGTGGCCCTGTTGTTTACTGCATTGAAGGAGTTGATCACCCGGGTATCGATCTTTTCAGCATTATTTTACCGGTTGATTCTGAGCTTGAACCACAATTTCGGGAAAATTTCCTCGGCGGAGTTGTCAGCCTTCACGGGGAAGCGTTTTCATACCCTTTCCCTGAAAAGCTATATGAAGCGATGGACAAAAATAAACAGGAGTTGCGGAGGCAAATCAGGCTGACGGCGGTACCCTATTTTTCATGGGCAAACCGTGAGCCCGGTGCTATGAGGGTATGGATACCGGTCTGCTGATTTATCGATAGCTTAGCTTTCAGTTTCTCATGTATAATATCAATTTGTGTTTCATAAGGTAAAAGATCTCTACCTCATATGGTGTATGTTATTAGCTGACATGAGGGCAGGGCATGCCCTGTCCCTGAAGAAGAATCGTTATTTCGCAAATCTGTATATATTGCTTTTCTGAGCGCAATTTGGCATAACTTCCAAACAGAAGGAGATATTGGTTATGAATCCGAGCGCCAAGAAAGCTATTTCCTTCATAGCTTTAACCTTTTGCGTTAGCTGGCTCATAGCAATTCTATTCTTCCTTTTTGGAGGCAAGTGGAATACCCCGTCCTCGGTATTGGTAGGTGTTATCTACATGTTCATTCCAATGGTTATGGCAATTGTTGTCCAGAAGTTCATCTATAAAGAACCCTTGAGAGAACCGCTGGGGATTTCGTTTAAGCTTAACAGGTGGTTTCTGGTGGCATGGCTGCTCCCTCCTGCTATGGCTTTTGCCACCTTCGGAATTAGTCTGCTTTTTCCCGGGGTCGAATACTCTCCGGAGATGGCGGGGATATTTGAGAGGTTTAGATCCACATTCACGCCGGAGCAATTGGAGCAGATGAAAAGACAATCCGATGCCCTGCCGATCCATCCGATTTGGATTGGTTTGATACAGGGTCTTATTGCAGGTATCACCATCAATGCCGTTGCTGGCTTTGGTGAAGAATTGGGTTGGCGAGGACTTCTCCAGAGAGAATTCGGTTACATGGGCTTCTGGCAGTCATCAGTGGTTATCGGGGCTATATGGGGAGTTTGGCACGCTCCGATTATTCTCCAGGGGCATAACTATCCTCAACATCCTGTAGCGGGTGTGTTTATGATGATAATCTGGTGTATCCTCCTGGCCCCAATTTTCAGTTATGTCAGACTCAAGGCGAAATCGGTTATTGCCGCTGCAATCATCCATGGTTCACTCAATGCTACTTATGGCCTGGCCATCATGGTGGTCAAAGGGGGGAATGACTTGCTCATCGGCGGCACCGGATTGGCCGGGTTCATCATTCTTGTGCTGGCAAACGTCGGCTTGTTTGTCTATGACCGTATCCTGGCCAAGGAACCGCTCATGGTATTTTCCCAAGGAAGCAAGCTTCGGGATGCATGATATAATACGTTTAAGTAATTTTTGGGAAGCTTCTGTTAATCTTTCGTAGGCATTCAGTTCTCAGCTTTTGCTGATTGCTGATAGCCGACCGCTGACTGCCCAAGATTTCTCATTGCTTCGAGAGTTTGGGCGATTCTCTAAACAATAGAAAATACCAAAGAGCATTTTAAAGATCACTTAAGAGACAGAGGTTACAAAAACTTGAGGAGGCGTTCTTAATGCGCAGGATGAGATTTTGGATCGGAAGATGGAGTCGCTGTCGCTTCAAGGTCTTGATGATGGGGGGCCTTTTTCTGGCATGGTTTGGTTTTCCGGGCTGGACCGGAGCGAGCGAGCCGGATATCCAATTCAAGGCTTATGTCTACGATTTCGGAAGACTTATTGAGGGAGAGAAAACGGTGTATGGATACCGTTTTCGAAATGCGGGCAGGGATACATTGGTCATAGAGAACGTGCGCACAAGCTGTGGATGTACTGCAGCATTGGTATCCGCGAAGCGGGTTGCTCCCGGGGAAGAGGGAGAGATCCATGTCACGTTCGATTCGACCGGTCGTTTGGGGGAAACGCATAAGACAGTGACGGTATTTTCCAACGATCCGGACACGCCGAAGATAGAGCTCACCCTGTCCGGAATCGTGTGGTCGGAAGTGGTGGTCACACCTCGTCACATCGGGTTCGGCAATGTGGAGAGAAGCGCTCTCGCTTCCGGGGCAGCGCCGGGGGGCAAGGGTGGGAAGGAAGTACATGTGAAGTTTCCGACGGATCCGAAGCTGCGTGTCACAGAAGTGGTTGCTGCATCGAGTGCGGTAGCAGCAAAGCTGATGCCGCGCGATGTTGAGGATTCCGGGGAGGACGTGGTTCGAATTGGCATCACGCCAGAAGCACCGGTGGGCTCGCTCCTCGAGGAGGTCACGATCTTCACCACCAGCGAGGTCAATCCCAGAGTCTCGGTGTGGGTCCACGCGAACGTTCGGGGAGACCACCTTGCGGTGACGCCGAGCTCGCTTACGCTCAGGGTATCGAAGAAAGACACATCCTATCAGCAACAGGTGTTCGTATGGAAGAAAGGGGAAAAGGATCTCAGGATCGAAGCGGTGGAGGATCACACGGGGATTTTTGTCGCCAACGTAGTGGAACTGGAGCCCGGGGAGAAGTACCGGATTGATCTGACGCTAAAGGAGGATGCAAAAACGGGTCCGGTCGAGGGAAAGGTGATTGTGCGCACGAACTATCCGGAAGAACCCATAGTTGGAATTTCGGTGTATGGAAGCATAGAGGAATAGGGGATGACTACCTCAATGGAACTGCCTTCCTTACCTGTTTATAGTCTCCAGCCCTCAAATAGATCAAGTATACGCCACTTGCCAGGCCATTTGCATCCCAAATCACTTGGTAATAACCGGCTGGCTGAACCTTATCAACCAGCACTGCTACCTCTTGACCCAGTACACTGTAAACTGCCAATCTCACTGGAGTCATCCTGGGCAAGGTATAACCTATAGTTGTAAGGGCATTGAAAGGATTGGGATAATTAGGAAGAAGAGAAAATTTCTCCGGAAGTAGAATGATATCATGCAGTTCGGCTGATGATAGCTGATGATTTTGATCGAGAACTATAATATCAGCTATTTTGAAATGATCCTTAGAGAGTCTTTCTCGACTCTCAAAGGACAGATGGGCCAATGCACCATCCCTATATAAAGGAATCTCGTTACCGGCAACATCCGCAATGATCAGCTCCCCATCAGAGGACTTCACCAGAAGAGGTAGGACCCTGTCCCTTCCTCCAAGTATCCCCCCATCTGCCCTTTCGGCTCTAATAAACTGTATCTTCCCCTTATCATAGTTCAATTTCAAGAGATAACCTTCCAGACCGTTTACTCCGTCCAAATGGACCCTCAGACCGAATTTTCCTGCAGAGGCCTCAGGCAACATCTTAAGCGACAGGCGAACATCGCTTTTTCCGGACACCAACTTGGCTACCGGTTTGGACGAAGAAGCGGATTCTCCAAAATTTTCCACAAAGATGAAGAAATCTTCTAACCAGACTACACCATCTCCATTCAGATCGCAATGAGCATCCCAATTGAGTGAGTCTCCCGAGGAGCCGAAAGCCTTTCCGAATATCGAAAAGTCATCAAGCCACACTATACCATCGTTGTTGAAATCCCCAGGTATCCCTACACTGGAGTACGAAAAACCCTTGCTGAGAGTGTCGCTCTTAGCAGCGTCATTTGTTACCACTACATCCACCAATTCCTCTACATGAGGTGGAGTAACACACACTATTGCGCTGTCCGACCAGCTCTCATAGGATGTGGCTTCTACACCACCGAGAGTCACACTCCCACTACCACGGGAGGTGCCAAAATCGGAGCCACTTATGACTACTGATGTGCCGCCCACAGGTGGGCCGGCGGATGGGGAGATACCTGTTATGGATGGAGCTAACGGTATTTCCGACACAGCAAGCACTGCCACACCCCAGAAAAGTTCCTCTCCAGAAGATTCATTCCTGTAATCAATTACATTGGCTGTCGCAACTGTATCACCAAAGCTCAAAAGACCTGTGAGATCATAGGTGTCCGTATCCCAAAAAGCACCATCTGAACCATCTGCTTCCCCCTCTGCAGTTACCTCTCCATTGAGATAATACTTCTCAGCATCTGCCGATAATGTCCCATGCGACACAACATAGGTAATCCTTGCAGTCGAACCATCCCTGAAAGTGAAACCCTGAAAATCTGTCCCGGAACCGCTTCTCACGCAAGTCACAGCACCATCGTTTATCATAACCTCGGTTGAAGGTGACTCCGGAGACTCGTAGATCGCTATGAGGGATGCACCTCTGGAACGCTCATTGCCCCAAACCCCCACTTGATAATCGCCATTTCCTGAAACGAGGTCGGTAACGTCACATCTCAGGAATCCTACGTCATAAGTGAAATCCATAAGCCCCGAATATTCAGCTTTCATGTAGCTGTCATTGAATTTCACATCTGTCACACCGTAGTAATACTCTAAGTAATCCCTGTATAGAAGTGCCTTGACTATTGTGGCACCCTCCGGGATTCCACTGATATGTATGATCCCTGAACCTGTATCCCATAGACCTGTTCCCGAAGCTACATATCCACCATTACCTTCCCATGACCAGAAGGTTGCTATGTAGCCGTCGTGGCGTATATAATAGGTAAACCCTTTTGTCTCTCTTGCGCTAAGGCCGTTGTCTATAGTTACCACCACATCAACCTTCCCTGCTACATGTGAAGGGGTAGTACAGACGATCTCACTATCTGACCAGCTTTCATAGAACGAGGTTTGTGCACCACCGAAACTCACACTGCCATTACCGCGAGAATCGCCGAAATGGGAACCGCTGATGGTTACAATCGTGCCACCAAACATCGGACCGGAGAGGGGAGAGATCGAGCTGATCACAGGTAAATAGGTAAACCCTTCTGCTTTTGCCGCGCTCCGCCCGCTACCTGTGGTCACCACTACATCAACCTTTCCTGTTGTATGTGGCGGTATGATACATATAATCTGACTATCCGACCAGCTTTTGTAGGATAAGGCTTCTACACCACCGAAAGTCACACCCCCGCTGCCGCGAGGATCACCAAAGCGGAATCCCCTTATGGTCACCGGTGTGCCACCTGTCGCGGGACCAGAACCGGGATATACCTCCCTGATACCCATTGTATGAAATTTCACTCCGTTTGTCGTATCAGAGTATTTATGCAATGTATTCTGGTCTTGAGCCATAAAGAAAACAGTCTCGGTCCCTACCCAGAGAGTGTCCACTATAATCGATGTTACAATGTTCTCTCCATCGATGTTCATGGTGATATGTCCGGCGTGCAGGATCTCCGGTGAATCGGGTAGACCGTACTGACTATCCTGAACGTAATTCACATTTTCGTAGACGCCAACAACCTCACGGGCAACTGGATCATATAACTTGAATGTTATCGCTTGATCTCCGATATTCCCATACACAGGCATCCAGAAGGCTTCACTCCCGGAAAGATCGACAAGGGTGCCGATACCCCTGCACTCATTTCCTGAGAAAGCTCCCAGGATGTAGTCTGAAGTGTCTGCCCATCTCCCGCGAACAAGGACCCTTGCAATGACGGTCATGCTTCCTTTGTAATCCGGTGGATTCACAGACCAGATAGGAGGGCTTTCCCCGCAGTCGCTTGTTGAAAACCAGTAACTCCAGGCTATAGTGTCACCATCAATCTCTGTAAGGTAATGGTCCAGATCAAAGCCACTGAAAGTACCGTCTGATCTGGGGTATTGGTCTTCAATTGTACCCACAACAGGGGCATGATCTACATCTAAGATAGTGAACGAAGCGCTATCACTATCGGATTTCTGATTTGCTGTCTGATCGGTTGCTGTAAAGGTTATGGTTTCACTGCCAGTCCATC
>CAZTBA010000137.1:0-7337 GCA_964611725.1 uncultured bacterium | reverse complement strand
TCCGGCATCTGCAGGGGTAGCGGATACCACATTCTGGGCATCTACGCTTACATTGAGATTGCTGTTCCCTGAATAGGTCCAGGCAACGGGATCATCGTCTTTCAAGGTCACATAGTCGTCCAGATCAAAGTTTGTGAAGCTCCCTCCAATCTCTATGACCTGATCTGGGATATCCTCTACATCGGGCGGGAAATCGTAATCGAGAAAGGCGTGCCACTGAAAAGGTTCGCTTGAGGAACCATACACATTTCCAGTCGTAAATACGAGCGTTTCAGTGATATCTAAGACCGTGTCTTTGTTGGCTATATAAGCTTTGAAGCCCACTGTTTCGTTCTCTGTATTACTGTAAACGTTCAGGAAATACAGCCAGCTATCAGAGACCTGAAGAGGCTGAGCGCTACCTCGACATATTTCTCCCACAAAAGCGCTAACCTTATTCTCACCCCCGGTCTCTTCGTAGTTCAGGGACAAAACGCCGATCACAGATATCTGCTTGGAATAATCTGAGGGGTTAACAGCCCATCCGGGAACACTGGCGGAGGTGATGCCAACATTCAGCACGTTCAGAATCAGGATAATTGCTATACATGCCTTCTTCACTGTGGTCCCTTATCTAAGTGATTCTTACGAAGCTTTTGTTGCCTACTCCTGGAACCTCACCCCCGTCCCCTCTCCGCTTGCGGAGAGGGGAGTGCCCCTTTACCTCAGCAAGACCATTTTCTTCACCTTGACCACAGAGCCAGATGTCATTCGACTCAGGTACACTCCCGAAGAAAGGGCGTTTCCTCTGTCATCAAGTCCATCCCAGATGACAAAGTAATAGCCGGCCTTTCTCTTCTCAGAAACCATCGTACGCACCCGCTGTCCAAGAATGTTATATATCTCTAAGTTTACATAGCTGTCTTCAGGAACTCCAAAGCCTATCTTCGTTCCTACATTGAAGGGATTGGGATAGTTCTGTGACAGGACAAAGTCCTCAGGCACATAACCCACATCGTATATACCCAGCGGCTCACATGTCCACAGGAATGGCTCCGAAAGCGTCCCTACGTTCGCGTTGGACTCAAACACCAGGCTTTCGAGAATCTTTCGAACCGCTCCTCTATCCCTATCATATGCTCTGAAATTAAGGGTCTCGTCTTTGATCTTGTTGCTGTAGACCATCAGGAAGAATCGCGATCCGTCATATCCGGAAATCATCTGAGGGGATGCAATACCACGACATTCCTCATCCACAAATGCCCCTATGACTAACTGGCTGTCCTCAGGCCTCATCTTGCCGGCAACCGTCATATTATTCTCATAATCGGCATACCTGAGCTCCCATCCGCCTGGCAAGTCATAGCTTACCGGATCGCCCATAATCTCTGCGATCATCTTTGACGAGGTACTCCCTTCAGGATATTGCAGTAGACCGGCACTGTGCGCATAGAGCATATAACCCCGTCCCGGCTCCATATAAGACATGCTTCCACGCCAGCCATCACCAGGCACATATTGGGCGTAACCTACCTGGTTTCTGATGAGATCGTCTATCTGAGACCCAAAAGAACCAAGCGCATCGTTGATCTTCACTTTCACCTGAGGGATATATCCGATCCAGTTCCATCCCGCAGACACGGGAATCAGGTTGTCCTTTGCGGATGCCGGCACACCGTAGGTCTCCAATACATCGGCATTTGACAGCTTAACCATATACATATCTCTGTTGTCAATGCTGTCAAGCGTCCCAACCCAGGTTGAAATCGATGCATCATACACATCAAAGGCAACCTGGTTTTTGACAATATCCCCATCTGCCGGACTCAGCGAACTGAGCATGTTGTTTACGGACATATCGCTGCCGGTTACATTCAGGGAAGTCCAGTACCATCCGGCAGGAAGCTCGATCCGCTGAACGATCTCGTTGGTGGCTCTGAGCGTATCCGGGTCCGTGGGCGTTCCGTAATTACGGTTGTCCTCAAAGGCATAGGCTTGCCCAATGCGTGCATATTCCACTCCTTCAAGCGCATCCCATACCCGGAAAGAGATGCTCTCGCCGCTGGATTGATTGCTGTATATCGTCAGGAACACTTCATAGGTATTCAGCGTTTCCATCTCCTGCACATGTGCCACACCACGACACTCATCACCAACAAAGGCACCGATCATATCGAACTCGTCCGTAGACAACTGTCCATCAATAAACAACTGTCCCGTAATGCTCATAGAGTATTGATAGTTGGCATATGCTGCAATCCAGTCCGGAGGCTGTGCCATAACGCGCAGATCCAACGTAAGCGGCTCATCTCCCCCCACTCCGTGGGCATACAAAGTATCAGCATAGGTGCCGTAGTTCATGAACTCACTGAGCTTGAGCACAATGATGGTATAGCTGTTGCCTGAGATCTCTCCCGACTGAGGTGAAGCTGTGAGCCAGTCAGGAAGATCCGTAATATCATAATTCATCTTCTGACCAGCACGATTATGCAGTTCCACAGCGATAGTTGAGGGGTCATCGGGATACTTAACGTATGAGATCTGACTGCTTCGCCAGTAGAGGGGGTTTCGGTCTACGGTGAATTCCCAACTGATAGAATCGGGAATGGCATTGCCATACAGATCCTCGATACCTGTCACGCTTGCCCTCAGGAGCCGGTTCTCGATGTAGTGGTTCAGGGTATCTGGCTCGATAATGAGCATATTCTCATTAGCTATCCACGTGATGGGGATCTGTTGGCTGCTTGTCGTATCCACAAGGAACACGTTGTCCTTGGTGATTAGCTTATCGTTGATATATTCATTGAAAGTTATACTTATTATATCTCCGACACTCAGAATGCCATCCGCCGGTTCGGTGGTTACCTTCCCGGGAGGATCGGTATCCATGGAGGCATGCAGCGCTACCGGAGCGTCCTGAGTTCCCAGGGTGCTATCGGCCTCAAATGCGAAGGTCTCATCCGTGGCGTCATACAGCAGGCCATCGGAGTAATCCCACACCTGGAAGCGCACGGTCTCGCCACCTGCAAGGTTACTGTATACCGTAAGCGGCACCAGGTATTTATCCACACCGGAGAAATACTCGACCGATGCGACACCGCGGACCTGACTGCCCACGAATGCAGCCACCACATCGCTCGTATCGGACGATGGTGTAGCACCTATGAACAGTTCTGCTGTGATGGCCATATTGTAAGTGAAGTTGGCAGGCTCAACGCTCCAGGGTGGTGGCAGGGACGCCACGGTGAGGTCCACCACAAGCTGTGCAGTATCTACTCCCGCTACATAAGCTTCCACAGTGTCTATGTAAGTTCCGATCGCCAGATTATCCTGCACATCGAAACTTATATCCTGAGAGCCGCCGCCCAGAGACAGCGTGCCTCCGGAGACATCAGGAGTGAGCCAGGATGGTGCAGAGATGGTAAAGGATACATCTTGCGGGCTGCCGTTGACCAGTTCGGCAGTGAAGCTCCCCGGGTTGCCCAGTGGCACCACTTTGGTTACGCGGGACTGGCTCCAGGCAAACTGGGAGCGTCCGACTGTAAAGGACCATTCCTTTGATCCCACCATAGGGTTGTCCAGCAGATCCCGGATGCCCTGGACCTTTGCGATGAGCTGTCGGTTCTCTAAGGAGGCAAGGTCGGCCTGTGGTGTGAGGACGATGGTGCGGCCGTCACAGACCGTCCCGACCCCGATGGCCCCACCTGTGTCGGCAAAGCGCAGCGACACCCTGTCTGGCTGGATCGAGCCGGACCGGATGGGCTCGTTGAAGGTGATCGAGATGTCCTCCCCGTAGGAGAGGATCCCGTCCGAAGGCTGGGGAGTTCCCAAGATTTCAGGTGGCCGCCGGTCGATGGTGCCTGCTGCGATGCCCGAGTAGACATTGCCTTTCTCACACTTCGTAAAGGCACGCAGCTCGTATTTCCCATCCGGTATAGCGGACAGATCCCACTGGGCGGTTACGCTTTTCCCTTCTTCCAATACATTCCTTGCGAAGGTCGCGCCCGGCACAGGGAGCCATATATCCATATCCATGGGACGGTATTCCGCACCGATAGATTCGATGCTGTCCTCCTCGCTGATTTTCAGCTCGAAATCATCTAAGATCAACTCCAGCTTGTTTCCCTTATCCAACTCGTCTTGCCCGTTGAACGTCCATCCGGGAAGCGGTCTGAACAGCGTAATATCGCTGGACGGAGCCTGAAACCGGACGTCGAAAAAGACCGTATCCGCGATAGCTGGCGGCTCCCTGGGCGCTGCGATACTCCATTCACAGTCCGGGTACAATACCACTGCCAGGTTCTCGTAGTTGTATCGGTTCGGCCCCCGTTCAACCGTCAGGGTCACCTCCTGCGTCTGTCCCGGGTCGAGGAAGAAGGAGAGCCCATCGGAAATCCAGACCCCGTTGGCGCTGATGATGGCGCCGCCCGGGTTGGAGCTATTGATCGAGCGCAGGAGGTACTCCCGCGTTTCGTCGCTCTGGCTCAGGTTGGATAACCCCAGCGTAAACATAGCTGGCTCATCGGGAGGCACATCGAGCCGCACAGGCGGCGTGATGGACAGCGCCAACGCGTCGCGCGGCTGCGTGCCTTCCTCCCATGGGCAGGAGCTGGTACCGCTCCGCAGTTCAAAGACCGGTGTCCCGTACACGGGACCGCTCTTGACGTCCACCGTGAAGAAGTCCCCGATGTCGTCGTCTGCCAGGGTGTACCCCACTGTCCGGGTATTTGTCCAGCCAAACCTGTAACCCGCCCCGATCTCGACCTTAAGCTTGGCAAAGAACCTGGCGTCTCCTCCACTGCCCGATTCCTCAAAGCCCCAACCAAATGCACCTTCGAAGTTCGTGAATACCTTCACCTGAATGCCGACGGCTCCGGTGGTCTCACTTGTTTGGGAATACTCGTTTTCTGCTCCCGCGCTGAAGGAGTGGTTTGCCAGGAAAGGAGCTAAGTTTTTCAAGGAATCGTTCAGGGCCAGATGGCGCTTCCAGTTCTCTGCAGCCGAGTTGAACTTCGCCGCCATATCCGGTTTCAGCACCGCAAGTTCCTCGAGCTGGGGGATGAGGGTGTTCCGGATGTGGGTGTCAGTGTACAGATAGACGCTCTCAAAGCCTTCACCGCCCATCGTTACGGCCTCCGACTTCACCACATTGCAACCCTTAAGCTCAATAACATCGGTCTTGGCGAAGATCAGATTCAATGCCACCCCCAGATACACATCCCCGTCCCTGCCCACGAAGGCATCGTTTCCAGAGGTGGAGAACCGTTCCGTAGTGGTCGTGGTGAACTCAATCTCCCCCTCTATTGTAACCTCCACGCCGACCTCTATTTCAAATGCTGTGATAATTTGGCCTTTCGTGTGCGTTGAGAAGAAAGGGGTCCCTTTCTCGAACTTGGCTCCGGCTTTGAGCTCATATTTAAAGCCACCGCTAACCGAAAAAAGAAAGAGACCAGAGACCCTGTGACGGTAGGTCTGTCCTTTCTCGAGAAAGGAGGAAGAGCCGTCGCCCGGGGGGTCGCGCAGGATGAGCAGTGGGATCTCTTCAGATGTGGCAGATACGAATGTCGCTGTGCGGGGTTTATGGCCGCTCACGATCACCCAGGCGATCTCGGTCACCGGGGACTGACCTTCCACCTCCGCCACGGCCGTCAGCGCTTTCTGGAAGGAGCGGTTGTTGCCCTCCGCGTCCTTGCGCCCGGCAGTAATGTTCGGCGTGTTGGCCGCAGTTTCGTACAGCGCTACCCCATCCTTGATCGGCAGTTCCACCGGCGTATCCTCTTCATCCATGATCTCATCGTATATCGTGACCTTACCCGTATCCACAGGGCACAGGCCTTCGCTGCCGTAGTCCTCGTATACCTCGATGGTGAGCGGCACCCGGTCGCATTGCTGCAGGATCGGCACCGCATCCACCTGTGCACCGTCAGGCAAGTTGAGCTTGCCGCAGTTCGGGGGATCCGGAAAACCCTTGATGACCACTTTGAGCGGCGCACGGTAGATGAAGTTCAGCGTGGTATCCGCCTCGGTCAGGTCCACCTCACGGGTCCCAAGATGTTCGAAGAATTTGAGCACATCCGCTTTATCCAG
This sequence comes from uncultured bacterium, assembly GCA_964611725.1. Lineage (GTDB taxonomy): Bacteria > Latescibacterota > CAZTBA01 > CAZTBA01 > CAZTBA01 > CAZTBA01. The sequence continues at coordinate 1,271 of CAZTBA010000137.1, read as the reverse complement.
ACCGGCGGGTGGATCCACGTCCAGCAAGCGGACCAAATACTTCTGCGGCGGTAGAGGGAGATTATAGTCTCTGTCCGTTTGGATCTCGGTCACCAGACATTGACTCTCACTGCGAATCTCAATGTTAGCTGTACCGATGGAGCGTCCGCACCCCCCGCCCACACGGACGGACAGTTCACGCGTCTTCGTGTTCAGGAAATTCACGCCGGCCATATCACCTTCGACGTTCAGCTCCACTCTGGAAGGATGGAACGTATGATCCCCCAACCTGGGCTCGATTACGTGTTCCCCGATCCCCACCGAGACCGCGTATTTCCCGTTCTTGTCGGTCGCGCCCCACACTGTGTCATCCACCCGAATCTCCACATTGGGCACAAAGCATGGACTGTTCTTGAACTGGACGAATCCTGAGACCGTGAACGAGGAGACATCCATAAAGCCCACCTCGTTCTGCACGGGACTCCCCGTGCTCAGTGTAATGGTCTTGAATGCCGGTTCGAACTGGCGTGCACCCATAGAAGGCGTGACCTTAAACGTGGTGGAAGTACCGTAGCGGAGTTCTGGCAGCACGTAGTTGCCCTCCAGGTCACTGATGGCATAGAGTTCCAAGGGGGCACCCTCCTGGGTCCAGTACACCCCGCGCACAAACCTGCCGTAGTGGGGATCCTCACACAGGTCAGCAACCCCGGTGCCGATGCCCTCGTCAAGCGGCCAGTATGCCGCCAGCCCTGGCTCATCCCCCCCGAGGGCGTTCGTCAGGTCAGAGTGCATGTCCGCTGCGCTGCGTGCCCGGCTCCAGAGACGCACTTCATCTATGCGACCGCTCAGCATATCGGAAGGTGCCATCCCGGCCCAGTGCATCCCCAGCACCCAGGGTCGGCTGCCGGTCAAATCTCCAAGCACAGCTCCAATGGTTTGTGCCCAGAGCATCGCCCCGTCGCGATACACTGTCACTGCCGAGTTGATCCCATCCTGCGCCACCACGACACTTATATGTTGCCACCTTCCGGCGATGAGCGAGCCCCCCGAGTGGGTCTGATCCCTGATGGTCACACTCACCCCGCTTGCGTCGCAGCCGATGCCGAAGAGATCGTCGCCACTCTCCGTGCTCTTGGAGATAAGGGCTTGCGTGCTGCTCAGCTCATTCGGGTTCACCCACATCCCCACGGTGAACGTGTCGGGGACGGCGAAGTCAGTTAGTTCTACGTACCCCCCTGCCCCGTCAAAGAGAAGGGCATTATTGGGAGCTGGATCGAGACGCACCGATACCC
>CAZTBA010000136.1:0-13770 GCA_964611725.1 uncultured bacterium | reverse complement strand
AAAACGATGACCTATTCATCCTTAATCATTTTTACACCAATTTACGGACACAACCCTCCGTGTTCGGTCCTGGTCCTGTTGATGTGAAGGCCGTCATCAAAGCGGATCCTGGAGATTCCGTCCTGTCGGAGATATCCCTTACCAAAGATCCTTCCTGGCAACTTCCTCCTGGTGAGCATCTTTACCGAGGTTTCTCGACCGTTCAGAGGGATCGGGATGTCACAGTGCATGTGGCCGCCGTGGATCTTGCTGGTAACCTGACAGAGAAAGCCATAACCATTAACCCGGGGGTTAAGTTATTGGATTATGCCTTCCAGCGATATGAACCGCTGCAAGGAGAGTGGATATCTTTAGTTGACTCTCCCAGACCTGGAGATTTGCTCCGCTTGAGTTTTTGGGTGAGGAACCACACGGGTTTCACCTTCACCGCTCTATCAGTAATGCTCTCCACACATGATCCGTTTGTAAGTCTCGGCCACGGCTTCGGACCTGTTTCGTTCGATTTTGGGGAAGTTCTCCCCGGTGAGGTTAAAAAGTTTACCTCAAAGCATCTGAGGCCGATAGAATTTATCCTGTCATCTGATGCCCCTTCTGGACACGATATAGCTCTTGATTTCTCCATGGATTCTGATGGACTCGAATGGAGTGATAGCCTGATTGTCAGTGTTGCCGGAGAGGACAGAACACCTCCGGTTATCAGTGCTGACTGGTCATGGAAGGAGATAAATATAGGGGATCCTGTGGAGATCACATGCTATGTGCTCGATGGAGGACCTGTCGTTGACGTAAAGGCGATAATTGTGACAGATCCCGGAGATTCCATTGTATCAGAAATACCGCTTTCGAAGGATTCCTCAAGCGAAGGTTCTCCAGGTCAGTACCTTTATCGAGGTTACTGGACACCTCATATGGTTTTGGAATACAAAGTGTATGCCTATGCAAGGGATCTGGTTGGCAATGACACAGAAAGCATATTAGGAAATTTCGGTACCTCTCAGCCCGAAATCCCTGGACAAAACAGCGATTGGATCACCTTTACTTATGGGGGGGATGTCCAGGCTCTTGCAGATGACGGCGAATACCTTTGGGTTGGCAGCGGAGGAGGAATCACAAGATTGGACAAGGCTACTGGCGATATGACCTTTTACAATGCGGGCAACTCTGGGTTACCGAGTAACGATATCAGTTCCATTGCAATTGACAGACAGGGGAACAAATGGATTGGGACTGGGGAAGGCCTGGCAAAGTTTGATGGCAGGAACTGGACAGTTTATAACACAGACAATTCAGTAATGCCGAGAAACTGGGTCAGGTGTCTCGCCATAGATCTCCAGGGGCATCTATGGATTGGGGCAGGAAATGCCGGTTTGGTGAGGTTTGACGGGCAAAGCTGGACACTGTATAACAGATCTAACTCCGGGCTGCCCAGTAGCTCGATCGATGCCCTTACCATAGGTCTCCAGGGGAACCTATGGATTGGGACTGAGGAAGGCCTGGCAAAGTTCGATGGAACTAACTGGACAGTCTATAACGAGGCAAACTCTGGACTATCGAGTGACAGGGTCAATGCCCTTTCCTTTGATCCCCGGGGCAACCTGTGGATTGGGACTAGGGATGGCTTGGCAAAGCTTGATGGCAGGAGTTGGACAGTTTATAACACAGACAATTCGGTGATGCGAAGTAACTGGGTCAGTTGTCTTGCCATAGACCTCCTGGGGCATCTATGGATTGAGGCCGGGTCTCTTCAAAACTTAGCTAGATTTGATGGGACGGACTGGAAGGTCTATGGCACCGATAATTCTGAGTTCTCCGATAACTATGTCAGGACGATAGCAATTGATGAAGAGGGGAACAAATGGATTGGGTTTTCAGGTGGCTTGATGAAATTTGACGGCGAAATCTGGACTGCATATAACACATCTAACTCTGGGTTGCCGAGTAATCGGGTCACATCTCTTGCCATAGATGCTAAAGACAACATATGGATTGGTGCCGACGGTGGCTTGGCTAAGTTCGATGGAAAGAACTGGACTGTGTATAACCTGGCTAACTCTGGGTTTCCGGGCGACTGGGCCAGTGCTCTTTCCATCGATAGAGAAGGTAACATATGGGTTGGGGCAGGGCTTTCTGGGATCGTTCTTGAAAGGCTTGGCCTGGCAAAGTTCGATGGGGTGGATTGGACAGTGTATAACGAGGAAAACTCTGGACTGCCAAATAACTCAATCCATGCTATTGCCATCGATACACAGGGGAACGTATGGACTATGGAGTCCTCCTGGAGGGGTGGTGATTTTGCAGAGTTTAATGGGGAGAGCTGGACAACGTATGATACAGACAGTCTCGCAGACAGTCTCGGGCTGCCGCGTAACGATTTCAATTCCCTTGCCGCAGATTCCCGGGGTAATATGTGGATTGGGACCTATGGTGGTCTGATCAAATTCGATGGAACTGATTGGATAGTCTATAACACCGACAACTCACTGCTTCCGAGTAATTATATATGTCTTCTTTCCATCGATAGACAGGGAGATCTATGGATTGGAACTGAAGATCTGGGTTTAGCCAGGTTTGATGGGAAGGACTGGACTGTCTACGACACAGATGAGCTGGGGTTGTCGGATGAGTGGGCGCCTGTGACTGCCATAGTCAGAGACTTTGAGGGTAACCTGTGGATCGGGATTGAGGAAAATGGTTTGGCTAAGTTTGATGGAGCCAACTGGACAGTGTATAACACGAACAACTCTGGACCGCCATCTGACGGGGTCAGCTCTCTTGCAGTGGACTCCAAGGGAAATCTATGGATTGCGACAGATGGTGGTCTATCTGTCTACCGCGAAGGCGGGGTAATCTTCGGTCCCACTGCAGTTGCAGAAGGAATTGGCGCAAAACTGCCATCAGCTTTTTCACTTTCTCAGAACTATCCAAATCCCTTCAACGCAAGCACACAGATACTCTTCAGTGTCCCGGAGCCATCTCATGTGAAGGTAGCTATCTACAACGTCCTTGGCCAGTTCGTGTGTGAGCTAACCAACCGAGAATATACCCCCGGCATCTACCATGTGAAATGGGATGGAAAGGATAAGGTAGGAGAGCCTTTGGCAAGCGGAATCTATTTCTATCGGATGACGACTGATGATGGTAAGAGAACAATCATAAAGCGAATGGTGCTACTGAGATAATTCCTGCTGTTAAGCTTACAGAGAACGTGTCTATGGAGTGTCCATTTGACTCCTGTAGACGCCTCACCAGAACAACGGGAGGTGTATTATGAAACGCGTTGCGGCTGTAATTACCGTACTGATTCTGGCGTCACTCCCACAATTTGGGATGAGCGAATCCGACTATCTCTCCGGAGAGGAGCGGGACATAGTTGACGTTAGGAGGTTGCGAAAGGCAGGAGAGGAAAAACCTCAATTCAACCATATCCCCAAAAGACCCGGACACTACACTGCCGAGGACTGGCGGGCTGTGATTGACTCCACTTGGGGAGAGGGCCTGCCAACTGAAACCAAATTGGGGATCTTCGATTACTTCTGGAAAGAGGTGGATGAGAAGTATCCGAGTTTTCATAACATAAGCGTTAACTGGGATTCACTTTCCAGCGTCTACCGTCCGGAAGTTGCCGGAGGTGTGAGCAGAGGCCGCTTCTATGCGATAATGTGTCAGATGTCTCTGGCATTACAGGATATGCACACTTATATCTGCGATTTGGATGTCGCTTCCGATGACCTTGAACTTGGAGTGCCTCTTCTAGTGTCACACGGCTATCAGGAATGTGGTCACTTCGGTGCTGGATTATCACCGCTGCCGGATAGCTCACTACTGGTGTATGATGTCGTTTCAGATCACCCACTCGGCTTGGAAAGAGGCGATATTGTCCTGGGATACGATGACATTCCATGGAAAATCCTCTACAAAGAATTGATAAAAGCAGAATTGCCGATTTGGATGCCGGGGTGGGGCGGTTCAGATCTGAGCAGCACTCACATCTGGCTAACGAGTGCAGGAGAGAACTGGCACCTTTTCGATACCATCGATATTGTGAAATATGATTCTGGCGATACTTTGCATTTTTCAACCAGCGCTCTAGAGAATCAGGAGATGCAATTCTTTAGTTCCGCTCAGATGCCCATCCGGGGAGTTCCTTTTCCGGATATAGAAAACGATCACTGGGTAAGCTGGGGCTTGATAGAAGACACTCAGATAGGCTATATATATGCCTGGAACTGGATGCCGGAGTGGGAAGGATATCACTCCACAGGGAATGATTTTAGACAAGCTATAGTAACATTGATGAACGATTATGATACAAAAGGATTAATTCTAGATTCGAGAAGGAATACAGGGGGGTTGTGGGATGAATATGAGGAAGGCTTGATAGTCCTGTTCAGTTTAGATCAGGACATCTTTGTTACTTTCAAGCGGGGTGATCCGAATGACCATTTCGCCATGGAGCAAATAATAGGTTCCTTTCCAGCCTCGACAATGGTTTTTAAGGCAGATGAACGGATATACGACAAACCGATAGCCGTATTAACCGGTCCAGCCTCAGGAAGTTGTGGTGATTTTATGCCTCTTCAGATGCGGTATCATCCTATGGTAAGGATCTTTGGTCTGCCAACAAATTCTGCTTTTGGCGACTGCATCATAGTAGCTTTGAACTATTCAGACGAATGGGAATTGCGGCTTGGATGGACCGACTCCTATCTCAAAGAAAGCCCGGGAGAATACCTCACGCATGTTGGCTTTGAGGTGGATGAAGAAGTCTGGCTCACACAGGAAGATGTCGCCAGAGGTGAAGATACCGTAGTCAATAGAGCTGTGGAATGGATTAATAATTTGGCCTACTCTCACGATGTCAGAGTCGATCCAACCTATGTGGAACCAGGTAGAGATACCCTTACGGTAACAGCAACGGTGGAAAACCCCAATCAGCATGAGTTGTCAATTTCAGCCTCCATAACACAAGATGATAATGTCCTGGTCGATTCGTTTGATCTGTTTGATGACGGAAAGCAAAACGATGGCAGTGCAGGCGACGGCATCTGGGGTGGAAAGTGGACTCTAGCTGAAGAAGGAATCTTTCACGTTAGCTTGAAGACGGAAGATCTCACCTCCGGAACATCCCGCACACTTCCAATGGTTGGGCATTTTACTCCTTATGGACCTGTGATCGTTGAGTCCTACACCATAACCCCATCTGACACAGTTCCCGGTCCAGGCGACGAACTGGATCTGACACTTACACTAAAGAACCTTGATTCCGAAGTAACTGTGGAAGCAATAGAAGCACGCGTCGTAAGTCTTGACCCATTTGCCACTGTTACAACGATCAAAGAGGGCACTTATCCTTTCTACGGTTCTATTGCACCTGGTGAGTCTGCTACTGCCCTTGTTGAAAGACTATCGAAGTATTGGATCAAGATAGCAGATAACTGCCCTGGGAATATCGACATTCCCTTTCGTGTAGATATTTCCAGTGACAACTATACACTCTGGAGTGACTCCTTCTCGATTTATGTGGAAGGACCCGTTGCAGTTGCGGAAGATACGAAGACCATTCCTTTGGAGTTTGCACTTCACCAGAATTATCCCAACCCGTTTAATCCCAGGACTCTCATAAAATATCAGCTACCTGTGACCAGTCAGGTGGAGCTCAGCATCTATGGTGTCCTTGGGCAGAAGGTAGCTAAACTAGCTTCCGAGCAGCAGTCGGCAGGATATTACGAAGTCGAATGGGATGGCAGTGATCTGGCAAGCGGGCTCTATTTCGTGGAAATGAAAGCTGGAGATTTCACCAAGGTAAACAAGGCTGTTTTGCTCAAGTGAGATAGCATACATAAACGCTTGGGGCAGTAATTCTGATGATCACAGGCGAAGAGGACCATGTCCCGGAAGGATCGAATCAACGCTATTCCAGGGCAAGTAACTCGATCTTATTCTGTGATATTTCTGAGCAAGATAACTCGGGAGGTGAAGACAATGAAACGTTCATCAGTATTCTTGATATCGTCAATTACCTTGCTGTTAGCGGCCCTAACTGTCAGTGTTGGTTGGACTGAGTCCGGCACAATAGTCACTCTCTCAGGACGAGTGGCTGATCCTGATGGTAATCCCGTTGCAGGTGTTTCCATAGATGCCCGTGATCCGGTTGCGGGTCAGTTGGGGTGGGATCAAACCTCCTCTGATGGCACCTACAGCATTACCCTTGTGGCGGGTGTCTATACCTTTTTCATCAGGCCACCTGAGGGTAGCGAGCTATCACACCAAAGGATCACCGAAATGCAGTTGACAGAGGATACTGTGCTTGACATCACCCTGGAGGTCAGGACAACTGTTACGGGTGAGATCCCATCCAAAGGGCATGTTAAGGCGCTTGCCGTATTTGTGAAATTTCCCGGGGAGTTTGAAGGTACAAACTCGCCTCCAGCTTATTCAGAGGATATCTTTAATATGGCACTTCCTGGAAGTTTCTCTCACTTCTACGATGAGATGTCGTGTGGACAGCTAAAGGTGGAGGGTGAAATCCTTCCAGAACTCTATGTTTCCGATCATCCCGCAGATTACTATGTCGATAAATACGGTGGTAAGGATTCATATGGCTATGTTGTAAGAGAGATACTCGGAAAAGCCGATGCTGATGTCGATTTCAGCAAGTTCGACAACGATGGTCCGGATGGGATGCCGAACTCTGGGGATGATGACGGATATGTCGATGTTATCTTTATGAATTTCTTCAATATACCTTCGGGTTTTATACTTGGGGAAGCCATTGGCATAGCCAATCTCGGCCTCGGCAGTGACAGTTTCGTAAGCTCCGATACGGCTGTTTCAGGTGAAAGCATAAAGATAAACTTAGGATCAGTACAGGAATCACCTCCTGGTAGTTTTTCAAGGCTTATTGGCGTAATGTGCCATGAGTTCGGACATCTTCTGAGTTTAGGCGAGCTTTACAACATAGGTGGGAAAAATCCTCCAGAGAAGGATTTTGCCGGCATAGGATGTTGGGGTGTTATGAGCGGTCATGGTGTGTGGGGATGGAATGGAGATGATGGGCCTAACCCATTCTGTGCATACAGCCTCGAGACACTTGGGTGGATAGGTGTTGATAACGAAAGGCTCGAGGTTTTGACTCAATCCCAGACTATATCAGTCTCACCCCTTTTTCAAGGAGGAAAGGTCTACAAGATTCCACTATCTGATACTGAATATTATCTGATTTCAAATAGGGATGCTTCAGCGTCTTATTATGACAGAAACATCCCCGCAAGCGGACTTCTGATATGGCATGTGACAGGACCCTATCATGACCACTACAATCTCGATCTTGAGTGTGCGGATGGAACTTATAGAGATGCAGGCTATCCTCTTGGAAAGGAACCGGATCCCCTGTATGGTGAGGACAACCTCGATTTCTGGGCATCTGACACAGATTATCGAACTTCTCATGGCGGTAATCTCGGCGATTCAACAGATCCCTTTGACGGTGAGGTGTTCACATCATTTTCTGAAAACACAAATCCTTCGAGCAGGTACATAGCCGTTAATGAGATACACAGGGAAAACGGAGCCATATCAGCGTCCGTGATCGTCCCTGAGAGCGCTAAGGTATTCGACTATTTCTTCGCAAGGTACCGACCACCAGAGTACTGGGTGTCAACCGGTAGATCTGTCCACCCGGGCGATCTTCTTCGCTTGAGGCTTCGGGTTAAGAATTGGACAGACCTGACACTCCCATCCCTTTCCGTTACAGTCTCCACAGACGATCCTCTGGTGAATTTGGGATATGGTTTTGACCCTGTCTCCATCCCGTTTGGTGAAATTCTCCCTTTTGAGGTAGGAGATCCTGACCTGAAGAAATGGGATTCGATAGAGTTTGTCCTGCCGTCTGACACGCCTTCTGGACATAACGTAGTCTTTGATCTCTCCATAAGTTCTGAGGGGTTTGAATGGACGGATAGAGTGATCTCACCTATTGTAGGTGAGGATACAACGCCTCCAAACGTAAATGCATATTGGAACTGGAATAGGACGTCAGAGGGTGACTTAATGGAGGTAAAATGCTATGTGCTCGAGCCAGGTCCCGTTGATGTGAAGGCGATCGTCAAGACCGATCCGGGAAATTCCGTCGTGTCGGAGATATCGCTTATTAAGGATCTTGGTTGGAAGGGTTCTCCGGGAGAGCACCTCTACAGGGGTTACTGGATGCCTCAGATGACTTCAGAGTTCAAGGTATCTGTCTACGCTGAAGATGCGGCTGGCAACTCGTTTGAGAGGTCGAGTGAATATGTCGGATATTATAACTGGCAGAAGAAAGCTGACATGCCTACTCCAAGATGGGTGTTGTCATCCTGTACCCTTGAGGGAAAGATTTATGCCATTGGTGGGATAGGCGGCAACAGAACTATGGAAGACCCTCCAGGCCTTGCGTCAGCAGAAGTATATGACCCTTTGACGGACTCATGGGAAAGGTTGGCGGACATGGCTTGGCCAAGAGGTTATCTGTCAGCAAGTGCGGCCAATGGCAAAATCTATGCCATCGGTGGGCTTGAATCTGTGTGGTCAACTGAGATTATTTCAGTGGTTGAGGAATACGACCCGGTTACAGGCGAATGGAAACTAAGAAGAGACATACCCACTCCGCGATGTACACATTCTGCCAGCGTTATAGATAATAGGATTTACGTAATGGGTGGAGTAAACGGACTGGGTGTCCCCTGTCTAAAGTCAGTGGAGAAATATGATCCCTTAACCGATAGCTGGACAGAAAAAGCAGATATGAATACACCTCGAGGGCTGTTCGCGAGCTGTGTTCTCGGTGGAAAGATATATGCGATTGGTGGAGTATTGGCTGATCTGGGGGATGCCACAAGCAGTGTAGAGGTATACGATCCGGAGAGCGATACATGGACAGACTTAAAGGAAATGCCTGAAGCTATATACGGTCATAAAGCCTGTGTGATAGAAGGCAAAATTAGAGTCTTCGGTGGAATGAGAACGAGCGGCGGGCATGTACCCCGAAGCATTGTATTTGAGTACAACCCCCAACTCGACACCTGGACCCAGTTAACAATAAATATGCCTTCGGAGCTTGCTCATATGACTGTCAGTAATGTAAATGATAAAATATACATGATTGGAGGTACGGAGATCGGATGGCCACATGCTCCTCTGGCTGAGGTATGGGAGTGCGGTCTCGAGTTTCTTTCTCCTGTAGGTGTCCAATTTGAGAGTAACGAAGAAGTCATCCCGAGAGATTTTGTCCTGCATCAGAATTATCCAAATCCATTCAACCTCAGCACTAACATCACGTTTTCGCTGCCTCACTCTGAAGACATAGCAGTGAAAGTCTACAACATTTTGGGGCAGGAGATAGCCACTTTAGTGTCGGCCAAGCTCCCTCCGGGAAATTACAGATATGAATGGAGTGCAGAAGGCTTGGCAAGCGGACTCTATTTCGTGGAAATGAAAGCTGGGGATTTTACTGATGTGAAGAAGGCTGTTCTACTCAAGTAAGATAGGCCGGAATACGCACTCAGGGCAGTTCCAAAAGGAACTGCCCTATTTTTAAATATATTTCAGAAAACATTCTGGAACAAAATTGGCATAAAACCTCTTGCGAAATCGAAAAGGATGATGTATTGTTTCCTGAGTCTATCGCCACTCTTCGTCACGACCTCTGCCGCGAAGAGGAAGTGGCTTGGCCGAGAGAGGAACTGATCACATGGGACTTTGCCCGGGCAGATTTCTGGATGCTGCCAACCATGTTGAAAAACGTATTCTGACACAATCGACACTGGATCTGAGGCCGCCAGGACCGTGAGATCTCCATTTCATTTGCCTTGCACATATGCCGGACGCTAATTTCGGTTCGCTCCGGCCGCGCCGGTGATGTATACTGATAGGTAGGAAAAATGAAGAGAAAACTCAGAGCGATAATAGTAGGCGCAGGTCATCGCGCCATGGTCTATGCATCCTATGCCAAGGAACATCCCGATGAATTAGAGATTGTGGGTGTAGCTGATCCTTCTGAACTCCGCAGGGCGCAGGTGTCAAAAGCTTTCGGTCTTGCCCCGGGAAGTTGCTTCCGGACAGCGGAAGAGCTCGCATGCAAACCCAAGTTTGCGGATTTCGTTATCAACGGAACGATGGATCACCAGCATGTCCCCACCTCATTGCCACTGCTTGAGGCCGGCTATGATATCCTGCTGGAGAAGCCGTTCGCGACAAGCGAAGAGGAAATGTGGAGCCTCGTCACGGCAGCAAGACGTTACAAACGTAAGATCGCCATATGTCATGTGCTTCGCTATGCCCCGCTCTATACCGCAATTCGGCAGAAAGTCATAGATGGTGTGATCGGAGAGATTATCAACATCCAGGCCAACGAACACGTCGCCTATCACCATATGGCTGTGGCCTATGTGCGAGGCAAATGGAACAAGAAAAGCTACTCCAATTCGTCAATGCTGATGGCCAAGTCCTGTCATGACCTGGATATGATCGCATGGATGAAAGGCGGGGTGGCCCCTCGGAGTGTAAGCAGTTTTGGCAGTAATTTCCAGTTCCGACCCGAAAGGGCACCGAAAGGTGCTGGAACACGCTGCTTAGTTGACTGCCCGATCGAGCCTGAATGTCTCTATTCGGCCCGAAAACACTACATCGATCACCCGGAACGGTGGACCTTCTATGTCTGGGACTCCATAGAGCATATAGAAAACCCCACAATTGACGACAAGATTGAGTCGTTGAAGGGAGACAACCCATACGGAAGATGTGTGTGGAGGTGTGACAATGATGTGGTCGATCATCAATCTGTAGCCGTCGAATTTGAGGATTGTTCTACGGCCACATTTAATATGATCGGCGGTTGTTCCAAACCCTCTCGGTCGCTTCATCTCATTGGAACGACGGGGGAGATTCAGGGATGCTCTGGAGATTCCTATTACGTGGTCCGTTCAATTGATCCGAGGCCTGGCCATGAATATGCGGAGGAAATCGTCGATCTTAGAAGTGGGAGCGTGAACGGCACATTCGGAGGGCATGGAGAGAGCGACCTGAGCTTGGTACACGATTTCATACGAGAACTGCGCGGGGAGCCGACCTCCATCTCTTCGACGCAGATATACGGCTCCGTTAGCGGTCACCTCATCGGGTTCTGTGCCGACCGGTCTATGGAAGAACACAGGATCATTGACATCGATTTCGAAAGATGGCGATCAGTCATCAAACCAGGTACCTGAGCAGAAGCCCTCGCTTAACAGTTGCTGTGAGAGGCACCCCGTATGAAGATTAAGGATTTGTTCGTGCAACAATTTCTGGACGATTGGTTTTATGAGATGCCGAAACAAGTTCGGCATGACAGTTTGCCAGATCCGCCGCGGTAGCATACCAGAAACAGCGCCTCATAGCGTCATCCTGAACTTGTTTCAGGATCCCTTCTAATTCACAACGTGGCCCGATTATTTTATTGACTTTTATTATTCGGGGCGTCTCCAAAAGCTTACTTCAGAACATACTTTACGTCTGTCTCTGCGGGAACTATGTGGAGTCTTCCGTCCTCCACCCATACCTGCGGCTTCGGGGCCTCAGAACCGTCTTTCCTCTGGGCACTTACCTTTACTTCGCTAACTCCGATAAGATCCAGGTCAAAGGCGAGATGGGAGAAATCCGTCGCCGGTATAACCCACCAATCCCCGCCATCTTTCTTTATGGCCACAGCCCCATCAACGGCAATCCGACCGAAATCCATATATCCGCCACGGCTGTCGGCATAAAACTCATCAGTGCCTATGGATAGGTCGCCGCGCCTCTTCATGCCATTGTTGTCCGTATGCAGGGCTGAGCAGACGAAAATCTGGTCCCCGGAATTCCACGCCAGATAGCCCCACTGGGGAAGCTCGTAGTCCCTTTCAGGACCGCTTACCCTCCAGATCTCAGGGTTGCCGTTCACGTAGACTTCGGTGCCGTTCTCGTAAACGACATGCACACGGTTTCTCTCGTATGCACCATTTGCAAGGGCGGCTGATGTATCTATGAGCTTTCCATCCTCACCTTCGTATTCTATCTTCGAAGCCGGGATCATAGCGTAGCGGGACTGTATCTGCTGGAGCATGTAGTAGATCTTGAGCGTTCCCGTGAGCCCCCACGCCGAATCCAGAAAGCCTATGTGCCCGTAAGCTAATGTAGTTGCTATGAACTGGTAGAGGTGAGGCTTCTCCGGATCATCCCTGTCGCTGTAATCCTCGACTCCTTGGTAGAACATGCCTCCGGTAGCTCCCATCCCGGCATCCATTTCAAGCGGGTGCATCTTCAGCAGGTCGAAGTCGACCAGCATCGCTTCCTTTGAGGGGGCCGGGCTTATGATCTGGGCGTAGTTGCCGTCGGTTAGCCCGACATACCACCAGTGGTTTCTGCCCTCCGAGAATACGGGTCCCTTGTGGGCGGACTTCTCGTTGTAGAGGAGTCTGCCATAACACTCAAAGTTACGCCGGAACTTCGCCGCACCGGGGACACGGGCATCATAGTCAACCCTCTCGAACGGAGTGACGGCCGTGTGGACGTCGCAATAGCTGTGATTCTCCCCGAACTTCTCCTGTATACGCGGCGCAAAATAGGCCTCAGCCTCGACGGCCCTCATCGGCTTGGGGGTGTAGCATCGCGGCCATGCCCTCTGCCAATTGCCATCAGGACGTCGGTTCACCCAGTCCTCATCCCAGTGTTTGTTTACAGGAGCATAGTCCGTATAATTGGTATAAAGCCCCACGCGCCAGCCGAGTGACTGGACCGACTTCACAAATTCCCTCAGGGCTTTGTCTCCTCCTCTTTTGGGAGCTGCCTCGAGCCTGAAGGTGAAACTCTCCCCAGTATCACGCCAGGAGTTCTCGTGGTAGCGGATCGTAACCTTGTCAAGTCCGTACCACCTGAACTCGCTCGCTTCTTCTATTTCATCTTTGTGATCCGCACCGCTCCTGACCCTCCAGAGCCTCTCCGCCTGGATGTCCCTCATAGGGGATGGTGGGTTAGGGACTGTGGGGAGGACTTCGTGAACATCCGGAGAGGCGGTTATAAACAGCCTCTCCCGTACAGGATTATATGTTTTATCCGTCTTGTGTATGTACTTTGCGCCTCCGTTGAACGCAGCCCATGAGCCTCCAAGATCCTTTGCTCCGTAGAGGACTGAGGCATCCGATACAAACCAGTCAAACTGTTCGAAGAGGAAGAGCCCATCATCATGGAGCACATTGGGGTCATTTCCGCCATAGGTCAGGTAGGGGAACCATATCAGCTTCGGGGATTTGATCCCTTCAGCCCTTCCGAGCTCCACTCCCTCCGATGCCCCGCTGTCGGCCTCGATCTCGACTATCAGGGATTTCTGCTTTATGCTGAACCTGTAGGTGAGCGCGAGGCGGACATCCTGGGATGAAAGCTCCCAGACATATGTAACCTTCTGGCCATCGGAATGAAAGGATTTCAATGATCTTTCTATGTTACCGTCATCGGGAGGGAGCGTCCCCTGTGGGGTTATAAGACTTACGCCGCCTCCTGAACAGGGTCGAATTGTATTTCCACGGAATGATAGCTCGATGTCCGCGAGGGTTCCGTCGGATGGAGTATATCTGTAGGAGATTTCGCAGTCGCTTCCGGAATAGGTGAAGACGGCGGAGTTACCCTCGATCTGGACCGAGTTTTCAAAGCGTGAGGTTGTGTTGGTCGTGAGTATCGTCTCCTCGCGTGTCGGGAAAGGGAGCTTCTCAGGCCAGGGCTCAAAGG
>CAZTBA010000135.1:0-13788 GCA_964611725.1 uncultured bacterium | reverse complement strand
ATCGATTGTCAACTGAATTCGTTAAAAAACTCTATAACCCCTGTGTAGTTACAACAAATACACTGATATCAATACGGATATCATAGCCACCTATACGTTCGAGTGTCCTGAGATACTCAAGATACCATGGATACTGGTCCGCGCACTGACATCCTTCAGGCTGACCGAAAGCGAGACTGAGAATATAGGGAAGTATCTCACCTCCGGCGGGTTCATGTTTGCGGAGATGGTGCCGTATTTCGGCGTGACATCCGTTGATATCAGCTTCAGGCTGATGTTTAAGGAGGCCCTGGCTACTCAGGATCTGAGATATGGGAGGGACTGGATGTTTGAGGTGCTTCCCAACTCTCACCCAATCTTCCACTGCTATTTCGATTTCGACGGTGCTCCCCGCAATTCCAAGTACGGTGGATCTGAGGGAATCGGGGTTGATCCGCTTGAGGGTATAACGATAGATGGCAGATTGCTTGCCATCTTAAGCAACATGCTCCTCACGAGCTGTTGGGGCGACTGGGGGCCGGATGGATGCCCTCTCCATGATCACCTTTATGGTCAAAACGATCCGACACCTCATTTCAAGTTCGGGGTCAATCTGATAGTGTTTGCCCTGACCCAGGAAGGGTCGATCACTTATCAGACGATGCAACGGCTGGAATAATTTCCAAATCCTTTCCGAAGTTTCGGACACAAAATTAGAGGAGGATAGCAATTATGAAGGGAAGTAAGGCTGACCACCAGCAGAAAACCTACAGCGGTACCGCGCTACGTGCCGTGGCAATGCCGATGGGCGGGATAGGCACCGGGCAGATAGCCATCTGCGGGGACGGTAGCCTCCGCCAGTGGCAGATATTTAACAGTGTGAACCATCAAGCTTTCGTGCCGGGAAGCTTCTTCGCTATCTGGACGAGATCCCGCGTTGGATTGAAGGCCGTATCCTCCGCCAAGGTTCTCCAGAGCGACGCACTTTACGATGACAGCAGCTTCGTGCCTGCTCCGAGCGTGAGCGACCATATTGTGCCCGAGGAAGCCAAAAAGTTGCTCGAGAAGCTCCCGGGAGTCGACAAGACCGAGTTTGTGGGGGAATATCCAATAGCCATATTGAGTTATCCCGACGATGAGCTGCCGGTTGATGTCTCTATGGAGGCATTCTCTCCGTTTATACCGCTTAACACAAAGGACTCCGGGCTTCCCATCATAATCTTCAAGTTCAAGGTCAAAAACAACGGTGAGAAACCGGTAGAAGCCTCCGTAGCGGCATCGCTTCAGAACGCTGTGGGGTGGGATGGCCTGAGTTCCATATCAGATGTGAGAAACAGGTGCTACGGCGGGAATCAGAACTCGGCAATAAAGCTCAAGGACCTCTCGGCTATAGTCATGTCGTCAACCGCCCTTCCGGAGGACTCTCCCGGATATGGGACGATGACGCTTGCCGCGATAACTGAGAATGCTTCGATGCTCTCCCATTGGGATGAGCTGGATCTTTTCTGGAAGAACTTCAGCAGCGATGGCACCTTCGACGAAAGCCCTTCATCGCCCGCAAGCGCTCCCGGGAGGACCTGGAACGGAGCCCTGGCGGTGCCGGTGGGGAGAATCGAGCCGGGTGAGGAGAAAGAAGCTGTGTTCCTCATAAGCTGGTATTTTCCAAACAGATACGTGAACTGGAATCAGCAAAGTTTCGGCGTGAAGGATACGAAGAGCAAATTCTGGCTTGGAAACATGTATAACAACTGGTTCAAAAGCTCCTTGGCCGTTGCCGAATATGTCCGCGACAACCTCGAGAGGCTCGACAGCGAAACCCACCTCTACCGTGATACCTTTTATAACAGCACCCTTCCCTACTGGCTCCTCGATTGCGTCACATCACAGACGTCTACCATAAGGAGTCCGACCTGCTTCTGGACCGAGGAGGGGCATTTCTACGGGTTTGAAGGCTGCTGCGGTGCAAGCACCGGAGGCAATGTGGGCGGATGCTGTCCCTTAAACTGCACGCACGTCTGGAACTACGAGCAGTCGATCTCAAAGCTTTTCCCGGAGCTTGAGAGGAAGATGCGAGAAGTAGATCTCGAAGTACAGCTTTCTCCGAAGGGGGCGATCCCCCACAGAACCACCCTCCCCCTCTATCTATCCCGCTGGAGCAATCCCGATCCGACATCCGGAGTTTATGCCGTCGATGGGCACTGCGGCACCCACCTCAAAACCTACAGGGAGTACCGCCAGTCCGGGGACAGGGATTTCCTGGATGGACTCTGGCCGAAGGTGAAGCTTGCGATGGACTACCTTATAAAGGCGTGGGACAGCGATGGAGACGGCGTCCTTGACGGTCCCCAGTGGAACACTTATGACTGTTTCCTCTACGGCCATAACAGCTTCACGAGCGGCCTCTACCTTGCGGCCCTCAGGGCGGCTGAGGAGATGGCGAAAGTGAAAAATGACAGGAAGGCTGCCGCAAGGTACAGGGAGCTATTTGAAAAGGGAAAGGCGAAGCTTGACGGTGAGCTCTGGAACGGAGAGTATTACGTCCAGAAATATGACGCCGAGAAGCACAAAGACCACCAGTATGGCACAGGCTGCCATTCGGATCAGCTTCTCGGGCAGTGGTGGGCACATATACTCGATCTCGGGTACATACTCCCGAAGGAACATGTCAGGAAGGTACTGGAATCCATATACAGATATAACTGGCGCGAAAGCTTCGTCGGGCATAAGCAGCAGCCGAGGGTTTACCTTCTCGACGACGAGAAGGGACTCCTCATATGTAGCTGGCCGAAGGGAGGCCGCCCTGAGGGAACGGCAACCCTTTATTCAGATGAAATCTGGACAGGCATAGAGTACCCAGTCGCAGGGGCCATGATCTTCGAAGGAATGGTCGCGGAGGCCTTCAAAATCGTCGGGAGTGCCCGCAAGCGCCACGATGGCACCCTAAGGAGTCCATGGAACGAAGTCGAATGTGGAGACCATTACGCCCGCCCGATGTCAAGCTGGGCGCTTCTCGAGGCGATATCGAGCTACCGATACAATGCGACAGAGAAGTCCATAGCCTTCGGCCCGCGCCTCAACCCCGGGGACTTCCGGGCATTCTTCACCTCTGCCGAGGGGTGGGGAAGCTTTTCACAGAAAACAGAAGACGGGAAATTCACCGCTTCCATTGAGCTTAAGTATGGCAGGCTCGAGCTGAAGGTATTGGAGCTTAATTCGGACGGGAAGGTAGTCTCTCTCGAGGTCAGGTCGAAGGACAAACTGGTGAAAGTATCATGGGAGAATAAGGATGGGAGGTTGGGAATAACTTTCAGCAGAACACTGGTGCTTTCAGCAGGTGAGGATCTGGAGATAGTTGCAGAGTTTAATACCAGATAGCATCTGGAAAAGTGATAGTATAGATTATCAATCTGTCAGGCATCTTTCAGGAAACATTTTCTTGTTTTGCTGTTTTAGAGACACCCCACATGAAGTTTAAGAATTGAACCGTGTAACGATCTTGGTTAGTATCACTAAAAGTTTAGCGCGGGAATTCATTCCCGCGCGAATTCTCTCGTGGCCCGAATAAATAATTAATTTTCATCCGAGGCGTCTCTACAGATAAATACCTGAAAAGGCAATAGCGACTGAAGAATCTCAGGTGCCATGTGCAAAAGCCCAGGGAAATTCCGAAACCTGCCGATGCGTATCTCTGGTTCGCGTATACGAGAGATAGCGAACCCGCTATGTGCAATACGTGCTCAAAAATCTGCAAATAGGGAGACGCTTGAAGATGTCAAAGATGGATCTGCAAACCAGAATAAGAGAGAAAAATCATGTGACAAAAGAAGATATTAAAGAAGGTCTGAAGGCTGTAGGACTTGGAAAAGGAAATATAGTTTTGGTCCATTCTTCATTGAGCTCTTTCGGTTATGTAGTAGGAGGAGCTGATACTGTAGTTGATGCTTTACTTGAAACTGTTGGTGAAGAGGGAACTGTTGCTGTTCCCAGCTTCACTTTCTCCCTTGCAAAGGATGGTTCTGTATTTGATGTAATGAATACCCCTTCCGAGATGGGAACGATTTCGGAAACTCTGAGGAAGAGAGCCATATATAGAAGTCATCATTTAACCCACTCCGTCAGTGCATCAGGTTATAAGGCAAAGGAATTGACAGAAACACATTCTATAACTCCTTGCGGCAGAGAGAGCCCTTTCGGAAAATTGATAAATCTTGAAGGCTATATTTTGCTATTAGGTGTTTCACAAAATTCGAATACGACATTTCATTTCATTGAAGAAGAAAATGAACTATTCTATGTAAGGTATAGAGGATTTAGAGATACCTATATTATTGATGAAAACCGTTTGAAGTCTCCTCTTCCCACAAAAGTACAGGACCCATTGAAACATTATGATTTCAATAGAATGGATAGGCCCCTTAGAGAATTCGGGGCGATGAAAATTGCTGTAATCGGAGAATCCACAGTTAGGGCAATAAATGCGAAAGCCCTATATGAAGTTGCATCCGAATATGTAAGGAAAGATCCAAATGCCTTAGTGAGGCAAGAAGAGTAAGCGTCACATAAGCCATAAATCTATTAAAAGGACTTACAGCAAAAACATCCTCAAAATTAGGAGGGAAACCCGAATTCGGACCTACTTAAGTATGGGAGTGAAAAGGTACTCTCGTCTAACAAACAATGATGATTCCGAAGATAAGCCCGATTGACTGTTTGTATCCAAATCCCGGTTCTCCCTCAGAAGTTCCTCAAGCTTTTCCCTATACGCCCTGAATTATCCTTACACTATGGATTCGTGCTATTTATCCCAAAACAAGGTTCGTTACCGTTTTTTCCACACCTTCTATTCTTCGTATCCGGTCACTAACAACTATCAGCAGAGCTTCCACTGTCTCAACTTCAACCAGGACCATTATGTCCTGCTCCCCGGACGTGCGATCAGCCGACTTCACAGTCGGAATCGACCTCAGCTTATCTCTGACAAGCTTCTCAAAGCCCCCTCTTACATCTATTTTCACGTAAGCCCGTACCATTTTCACTTTATCCATCAGAACTTCCCCATTGACAAAAAGGGCCGCCAATTATTCCCTACACAGAAATTAGCAGGGCAAGGGTTAGGTCTCTCATTTCCCCACCTGATGGGAAACTACTTTCAGAGAAAGTCAATGTCTCACAAAGACATTATAAGATAAGCATCCCCTCCTGTCAAGAACTTTCATCATCTTCCAGTTTACATGCCCGGCAAGCCTTTCATATTTGCTCGAGAAGCAAAATCTCCCCGTTTTCTCTCCTGTTCGGATAGCAGCACGGACTTCATCAAAAATCTTATCAGGCAAGACTCGCTTTGGGAATCTGTGGATTTCAATATTTGACTTGCCTTCGTCTAAGGTATTGTATTTATTTTGGAATAGCAAAAAAGGTCGGCTTTGCTACAATATAAGACGACATATAGAAGGGATCGAGCAATCGAAGTGCAAAGAAGCCGCACGCCGCATAGGTGCGCCGCTGAACATCACCAAGCGTGGCTGCCTGGTTTGGGGACATAAAGAGGGCTGACAGGCCGGATGAAGGCATAACAGTCCTCTGGACCTACAGAAAATGAGACTCATTTCCATTCGCGGTTTTCCCGATCACATCGACTCGGAGATCGGTGGGAAAGCACGAAACCTCGTCCGATTGAGCGCCGCGGGGATTCCTGTCCCCGAAGGATGGGTGGTGCCAACGGAGATGTTCCACCATCATCTGGCACGCCACGGTCTGGAGGAGTTCGCCCGGGAGGTCATGCGGAAGGCGACAGAGGATCAATGCCGTGACCTCCGCAGCAGGTTAACAGGAGCGCAGATTGACGGCGAACTCTTCGAAGCCCTGTCGAAACTCCCGAACGTGCCGATGGCAGTCAGGAGTTCCGCATCCGTCGAAGATGAGGCCACAGCCAGCTATAGCGGGCTGTTCGGAACACTTCTGGCGGTAAAGTCGCCTGAAGATCTGGGCAGTGCGATCAAGGAGGTGTGGTCCTCCGTTTTTACGCCACAAGCCATTACTTACCACAAGCGTGTCCACCCGGGTACCGCCGTCTATCCCGCCATGGCGGTACTTATTATGCCGCTTGTCAGGGCAGATGCCGCAGTTGTAGCTTCCTCCGCCGATCCTACCGACGGAAATCCCTTCGTAATAGCGGTTTCAGCCTGCAGAGGGTTGGGCACAACCGTTGTAGATGGTCGTGAGATATGCGAAGCACATCGAATGGACTGGGATTCCCTTAGCATCCTGGAGTCTCGCCGGGGAGCGCAGCAATGGGGCGAGTTCGTTACTCCCCAAGGGGATTGTGTCAGGCAACCGGTACCGTCCGACAGCGGCGACCGGCCTGTGCTGGATCGGGACTGCCTCCATCGCGTTGGAGAACTGGTCAAACAGATTGACGAACTTTTCGGCAGGCGTGTCGATGTGGAGTTTGCGGTTGCGAAGGGTGAGGTGGTCATACTTCAGGCACGGCCACTGGTCGGTCTTCCGGGCTTCTTCCCGGACAATCCGGAGGAAACCGGTCCGGACGTCCATCGTTCCGGGGATGGCTGGCTCCCCACGCTCTGCCCATTTGTGAGGGCACACATCAGCGCTTCCCTCGAGTCTACAATCCCCACTCCCCCATGGCCCTTGGAAGTTGTGGAATTCATCATCCATCTCGGGCGCCTGTTTGTCCGGCTTCCGCGTCAGCCGGAGTATACGGAGCACCCTGATGCGCCGTGGGAAGATCGGACGTTCTTGCACCGCATGTGGGAGCTCAGCGACCCGGCAGACGATTTTGCCAACTGGCACAATTGGGCTGACAGGGCATATGATGAGATCATCCCTTCGCTTCGAACTCGGTCCGAGCGTCTCGCGAGATTTTCTCGAGACGAATTGCGCGGTCTTGGCAGGAAGAAACTGGGAACTCTCGTTGAGGAAGCAATATCGTTGGAAAGCGAGGCGGGGTACTTCTATGTAGCGGCATCGGGCAGCACGTATGAGTCGTTGCGCCGGATCGAGATCCTTGCCAGGGATTGGATAGCCGAAGGCGATTACTCCAGAGCGAAGCAGATCGCCCTGACCATCATCCAGGGAGCTGGGAAGTTGACACATTCTCTCGAGCTGGATATCGAGGCTGCGGCAAACGGCACGATGGCAGCAGACGAAATCGCCTGTCGATGGGGCTATTCCTATCTGAATATCAACGACATGCTGGATCTGTCCCGATGGAAGAGCTGGCGAGAGGACGATACACCTTTGCAGACCGCAATCGCCCTCATGCGCAGACAGGCGGGCGGCACAGATATCGCGCGGCGCCTAAGTCAGTCTATCGCAGGAGCTGAGGAGGGATTCGCAGAAGCTCTGCGTATTATTGAGGGGAGCCATCCTCGAGACGGCGCACATCGTGCTCAGGTTTTCCGGGCTTGTGTCAAAGCTCTGCGGCAGTGTTTCACACTGAAAGATGACCGCGATCTTGTCCTATCCCATGCCCAATCGGCCCTCCGCTGGATTCTGCTGGAGGTGGGGAGACGTCTGCTGCAGGATGGCGTTCTCGACAATGAAGAATCGGTTTTCCTCTTTAGACCGAAGGAGATAATTACATATCTTTCCTCCCAGGATTACGACACGAATGCTCTGGCAGCGCTTGCCGCGGAAAGAAGACAGGAACAGGAAAGACTGTCTCGGTATACGCTGCCTCCCATCACCCATGTACCTGATGAGAATACCAAGGAAGATGGTGACGTGCTGCGAGGTGAACCGGCCAGCCCGGGGTTGGCCGAAGGCAAGGCTCGGATTGTGGAGAGCGTGACCGATATACAGGATCTGCAGCCTGGGGAAATTCTGTGCCTGAAGGGCGAGAAGAGGGTGGGGTGGACAACTTTCTTCCCGATAATTGCCGGGCTCGTATATGAAAAGGGCAACTGGCTGTGCCATGAGTCAAATCTGTGCCGGGAACTCGCCATTCCTGCGGTGGTCTGTCTCGGCGACAGAATCAACCTGATACGACCGGCTGAGAAAGTGCGGATTGACGGCGGCAAGGGCACTGTCCGGAGACTGAAATAAGACGTTCGATTAATATTTTGGGCGAAGCCCTGCGCGATTTCCTCCGCTCTATCTCACTCATTTCTCCTGCCAACCAATAGTTAGCATACAGGCTCATCATGCTTTTTCACATTCATCGGTCTCAAATTTACATAACGTCCAATCTCTGACATTCCCCTTTGGTCACTATGATAATTCTTCACAGGACATATCCAAGACCCCGTCAAGGTGGTAGGAAAACTATCCTGTTAAACATACGGCCAAACTCAGATGGAAAATATGAATACGCTACATTCGTTCTTTCTTTTTCGTATGCATTATCTGGGGACTCCTCAATACGGAAAAGCAAATACATCATATTCAATGTAAACCAAACAGGAGGAATCACCACAATAGCACCATTTTCCTGGCAGTTGGTCTTACTCCGCCGCCAGTTGTCATCCGATAGCAGTAGACTCCGCTCGATACAGGATTCCCTGAGTTATCAATTCCATCCCATCGGACAGAATAGAAACCCGGATAATACTCTCCGTCTATCAACTCACGCACAAGTTTGCCAAGGATATTGTAGACGCCAATCCTCACATGAGATTTCTCCGGGACACCGAAGGTGATCTGTGTAGTGGCATTGAAAGGGTTAGGAAAGTTTTGAGACAGAGCAAACTCTCTGGGAAGAGTTTCGATTTGAGCAGACTCTGAAAGAAGAGTTATAAGGGGAAGCGAGCCATCAGACAGAACCCGCTGGGCATAGATATCATAGTGGTTCCGATAGCCATCGCGATAATCATTCCACGTGATAATAGCCCCACCTGAACCGTCACCCAATATAGTGGTACGCTCTTGATTGTCCGAAATCCTGCAAACAGCCACACCATCTTCCGTCCACAGGGTATTTCCGGATGCATCCACCCGCTGGGCATAGATATCGCCGGGGCCATGACGCCTATCCGTCCATGTGATTATCGCTCCACCTGATCCATCGCTCGCCATCGTGGGTTTCCATTTTTCCCCTGGAACCGTGCAGATAGCTACACCGTCATCCACCCACAGGACATCACCGACACTGTCTACTCGTTGAGCGTAGATATCCCAATGACCATTGCGGCCATCAACCCATGCAACAATCGCTCCTCTTGATCCGTCGCTTACCATAACTGGCCAATGCTGGTAATCCAAAGCCGTGCAAATGGCTACACCGTCCTCCATCCATAAGATATCGCCAGAACGATCTACCCGTTGAGCATAGATATCACCATAGTCACGTCGCCTGTCTCTCCATATGATGATTGCACCGCCCAAATCATCACTTAGCATATGCGTATACTGTTGCCAGTAGAGCTCATGTTGCTGGTCTTCCGGAGCCGTGCAGATAGCTATGCCGTTTGTCGCCCACTGGACATCCCCTGAACCATCCACCCGCTGAGCATAGATGTCCCAGTTGCCATCACGGATATCCTCCCATGCAATAATCGCACCGCCTGATCCATCGCTCACTATGGAAGCGCGCATCTGGTCGCCTGAAGTCATGCAGATAGCTACCCCGTCTTCCATCCATAAGGTATTGCCATAACCATCTATACGCTGGGCATAGATGTCCCAGTCACCATTGCGGCCATCATGCCAGACAACAATCGCACCACTTGATCCATCACTTACTATATGTGGAAGCAATTGATACTCTGGTGCCTTACAGATAATCACGCCATCTGTTTCCCATCGGGCATTTCCAGAGTTATCAATCCTCTGGACACAGATATCCCAGTCGTCACCTCGATCATCCTGCCACGTCATAATCACCCCGCCAAAACCATCACTCATTATGGCAACATTAGTCTGATGACCTGAAGCTGTGCAGACAGCTACACCGTCTACCATCCAAGAAGTGTTACCAGAACCATCCATACGCTGGGCGTAAACGTCATAGAGACTCTTCTCATCACGTTCGTCCTCCCACACGATGATCGCGCCATCTGAACCATCACTCACTAATCTCGGGGTGAGCTGGTAGCCTGGGGCAGTGCAGATGGGCACATTGAAAGCTGAATCACTCGGCCACACTGCTGATGAGCGGGGCACTGATAACACAGAGATTATGGCCAGCGCCAGCATCAAGACGCATCGTTTGCGATTCATTTTCAACCTCCCAATTGTACATGAGCCGTATTATTCGACACTGGAAATATGGCTCCACATATCTTAGTTTCAAGATTTAGAAACTAATTGGATGCAGTGAAGTGAATGCCAATCTAATGTTGTCCCAAAAATCAAGGCCTTCTCTCAAAATGGAATATGCTCTCTTCTCCCTCGTATCTTATTTGGACCTTCCAGCCCGCCTTGCTTGCTCTATCTTGCCAGATCGTTTCGAAGATCCGGCGATAGTCTTCAAACGAAATCTGCTGTTTGAGATGCGCTGTAGTTTTATACAGTTTGAAATACACCAGATTCAGTTTTACGGTAGCTTCATGATCGCTGATTTTTTCGAGAGTGACGCTGTTACCCCTTAACTTTGCCTGTTCCCAACACAGGTAGAGTATGAATGCTTTGTGCTTCGGAACAAAGGGCACCCAGGATTTCGCCGCGAGAAAATAGCCTCGCCCATCTCTGAACCAATTGAAGGCAAAATCCTTGCCTTTCTCCTTGGCCAGGAGATTAAAAAGGCGTACTCGATCGGACCAAAGAATCTCCTCGCGCATCCATGCTTTTGTCTCCTGCGGTAAATCGGGAAATGTTGAAGTGGGAAAAGATGATATTTTGTCCAGACGAATGGATATATTCTCAAGGTGTTGGAAATACCAGTTGCCCTCCTCAATAAGGAAGGTAAAACACCATGTCATTTCCCCCTGCTCAGAAGTCAAACCAAATAGGTAATGCACTTGATCACCCACTCGATGGATCTCCGGTGCAGCTTCGAATTTTTCCCACAGTGCATTTTCCCTAATCATTTTCAGATATTCCATGAGTGTTTCCTTCAGCCTATCATCATAGGGACGGATCTTGTCAGGAGTCAGTTCATCTTTTCTCAGGCTCTCCACAAATTCTTCCCAGACTCTGGTGCTACCTTCGCTACGAACAACTTTCCATACCGAAAGAACTACCGGAGCAATTGCTGTGGAAAGCAAAAACAGTTGTCCGGGACCATTTCCTCCCAACCTTTCAAGTAGGCAATAAAACATTTCCCATCTTCCCCAGAAACTGACACCTGCCCATCATGCGGAGGATCGCTTCTCGAAACGTTAACAACCACAAGGTCTTACGGTATCATGATAAACCACGAATCCCATATGTGTCGCATAAGACTCCAGATCTTAGCCGACTCAGAGCATCAGGCAGATCGCATCTCTGGCCAAGCAGATGGAGTTTACTCATCCCCTTTTCATTCTTCTCAGGGCTTCTTTTCCTCCTGCTTCTGGCTTTCCCGGAACCCTGTCCACGTAGTCAATCGCATGTTTCATGATCACCACTGCTGGCTTATCGCCTTCGGGTTGTATCACGTATTCATATCTTGCGAAGTACAGAAGTTTACCTTTCAGAACTTCCCCACTTCTCAGGTGAAAAGCAAGTTGGATCTCCCCGCTAATCCAGTTCGATAAGAGAGTATTTAGTTTCTCTTCAGCCGTTTGAGCCGGAGTCTGCTTCTCGGCCTCCTGGTCATTCTTGGATGTGTTCAAGATTTCTCCTTTCGGCATATAGACACGACTCGAAATCTCCACAGATTTCTGACATTTGTCCGATGCTTGCCGCTGTCTCGTTTAACCTTTGCTCTCGGTTTCCACTTTACCTCCTTGGAGGGACGTCGAAAAACCCAAGCTATGTAACGTGAAGCAAAAAAACAGGCATCTTCTTTTCCGATCTCGGATGTGAACTTATTTTCTAAATAATCTGCCGCATGTTAGCCACAAAACTCTCATCATATCCGTACCACTGGAAGCCTTGCATACACAAAAAGTGATGTGGTCTGATCCTAATGATGTCTGGCATATTTCCCCGTTCCTTTCCAGCTAACCTACCAAGCTTAATCTTTGCGAAAACATCTAAATCGAATTGGCCAAAAACATCAGTCTGGTCGGTTCTCTGATTACTATGACTTTGGGCTATGGCCCTGGCATTATTTCTAACGTCCAGTTCACGGATTGACAGGAAGTAATATAGTAAATCTGGTTCCTTTGCTCAACTCAGACTCCACGTTAATATATCCTCCATGCTCGGAGACTATTTTGTGAGTGACGGCAAGTCCAAGGCCCGTCCCCTTAGAACCTTTCGTGCTGAAGAAAACTTTGAATATGTTTTTCAGATTCTCTTCCTCAATACCACATCCGTTGTCAGAGACTGAGATTCCCAGGCGATCGTCTATGCCGATGGCATAGGTAGTGATCTTAACAATACCTTTGGACTTGTCAGATGCGTCGATGGCATTCGATACAAGGTTGAGAATACAACGATAGATATCCTTCGGATTTAAAACAGCCTGTCCCAGATCAGGTTGCAGCTCCAGTAGGATGTCAATGCCTTTTCGCTTTGCATCCTCACCTATCAGTTTCGTCACATCCGTGCAAATCTTGTTGATATCCGTCGGTTCACGTCGTGGCTCTTGCGGACGGGCGTAAGTTAGCATATCCAGCATAAATTCTCTCATAAACTGGACATTTCGTTTCATTATATTCCATCCCTTAGATATGCCATCCATGTCCTTACCCCGAATTCCAAGATCGACGAGATAAGTCCCACCATCTATGCCCTGTAAGATGTTCTTGATACAATGTGCTGTACCTGCTATACCCTGTCCCAGAGCGGAAAGTCGGGCCTGCCGTAAGTTCTCTTCATACAATCTCGCATTTTCAATCACCAATGCTGCCTGAGATGCCAGAACCGTGAGCACCTTCTCGTCATGCTCCGAAAATCCCTCCGGGCTTCGCTTACTAACTGCTTCCACCACACCCACCAGCTTCCCTCGCCTTATCATTGGAACAGCCAAGATAGACCGGGTCAGAAATCCCGTTTGTTTATCCACCTCTTTGTAGAACCGCGGATCATTGTATGCATCAGTTACATTGACAGCTTTCATGTGAACAGCAGTCCACCCGATAATCCCTAATCCCATCTTCACTCGCACGCACTTCAGCTTATGTTCTACCTCTCCTTCCCCTTTTTCCCCCATGGCGGTGTAAAAATGCAACTCATCACTGTTTTCATCGTAGAGGGCGAGAGAACAGGATTCCGCATCGGTGGCGGCTCTTCCTTCACTGATTATTACCTCCAAGAGCCTGTCCATTTCGGACATCGATTCCATGAATTTCTCTATCCGATAGAGCGATTTTATCCCAAATTCCGGATTATCCTCCATATCCTTTCATCGCCCCCAATAGTAGGGTGTCCCACTTGCGGTGCTCAAAGCGAATATTGAACCCTTCCTAAGCAATATAAAAAGATCAAAACATATGTCAAGTGCGATCCTATCAATAAAGCTCATGGCTCATCAAATTGCAGCAAATACGGTTGCCGATTAGCGACAGAACTCTTATCTTAAGTCATGGGACTCACGGCATGTAGCACTATCAACCACTGGCTACGGCATAGCGAACAGTTCGTAAATGCCAAAAACCGATCCGCGCACATAAACTTTTAGTTCGGTAATACAACATTACCAGAACGGGAGCTATACGTAATGATCAAGGAAATTTCAGATGAAAGATCCCCTAAGGTCCTAATCATCATTTGTAACTACACAGGGGTTATAGAGTTTTTTAACGAATTCAGTTGACAATCGAT
>CAZTBA010000134.1:763-13905 GCA_964611725.1 uncultured bacterium | reverse complement strand
GCGGAGATGGAAGTGGCGATGGATGTTACTTTTGTGGATTGGGCTGCCAATTGGGGTATCTCTGATAGCACCTATGGGATCAAGGGAGTGCGTCATATCATTGATACGGTAGCAGGTGCTGGCATCAAACGTATCCACTGGCGTGCATATGCGGCAGGTCCGATGTATCCTTCGAGGGTTAAGGACGCCGGTTACTTCTTCTGTGACGGAATGGATGCCTATGCCCGTCAGGCATATGGCGAAGATCATTATGAGCGGGAACAAGGTATTAACGTGGGAGAATGGGATCCCTTTGCGGAGGCAGTTCAGTATGCTCACAGTAAAGGTATTAAGGTCATAGCCTGGGACGACCAGACAGAGAACCACGGAGGGACATCTCAGAGTAAATGGTCGAAGCTTCATCCGGAGTACTGGTGTCGCAGGCGCAACGGCGCATACAACTATCCTGATCGCCACCTGAGCCTTGCATATCCGGAGGTGGTGGATTATTATCTTGCCTTGATTCGTGAGATGATAGAAGACTATGGTGTCGATGGGATTCATCTGGTCTTTCCCGGAGATAAGGTCGGATATTCAGATCCCGTGCTGGAGGATTTCAATCGGATTTATGGTGTAAATCCCCGTAAGCTGTCCGAGGATGATACCAGATGGGTAGATCATTGCTCAAACTATGTTACCGTCTATCTGCGGAGGGTAATGGATCTGATCTCAGGTTTGGAAGAAAAGCTATGCCGTGAGATCGAGCTGAGTGTGGAAGGTCAGAGCAGTATCCTTGGTCCTCAGCCGGAAGTGGATGAGCCCGGCTGGTCGGGTATTTACTCGTGGGCCTGCGAGAATGAGTTGATAGATGCTATCAGGATAGCGAATGAGGGTTTGGCAGATACTTTGACCTACTGGCGTTTCGGCGAGCTGGATCAGGCGGGCAAGTTACTCAAAGGAAAGGTCAAACTGGGAACACGCTACAGGGTATGGGAACAGGCCACCCCAGGCAAATTTCGCAAACGGTTCAAGGGTGCTGCCGAACGAGATATCGATCTCTTTATCATCAATGAGTCCACCCCGATCGAGAAATTCAAGCAATGGGATATGCTTAAGGAAACACTATCCGAACTAAAACTATAGGAGCTATATGGACAAATTATTTGTCCTCTTGCTTGATCATCAGGAATGGTAATCTGTCCGAATTTTTAAGGGTCGATTTGAGGAGCAAGGGACAGTGTAATCGGTCTTGTGAAATCTCAGCCTATAAAATCCTGGCACAAGAGCGTTAGGTGAATCTCGATTCTTTTGATGGAGGGTCATGATGCACATCAAATCAATAAGTCCTACCGTCTTTTTCCGCGAGCTTCGGAGGGAGCTGTTTCAAGCGGTTGATGTAACTGTCGAAGGAAGCGATGAACCCGGTGGGATAAGCTTGGGCTACAGTCTCGGGCCTGAGAGCGGTCACATGAATCTGGGTAAACTCGAAGAGAACGATGGCAGCTATCGTATCTTCGTGCCTGATTTGCGGGAGCCTGTTGAGGCGGAGTTTTCCCTGATTCGGAACGGGGCTATATTGGATAAACGGGCGATGCAATGGACTCCCAGGAAGCATTGGCATGTGTATTTTCTCCCCATTGCGCACCATGATTATGGCTATACCTCGACAATAGAGGAAGTTCTGAAGAGTTACAGGGGATTTTACGAGGATATACTTCGATACTGTGATGATACGGATTGCCATCCTTTTGAAGCGAGGTTTAGATACATGGTTGAGCAGTCATGGTCTGTTACGGACTTTGTGCGGAACTGCTCACCTGCACTTCGAGAGGATCTGGTACGAAGGATAAAGGAAGGAAGGATAGAGATTCCGGCACTTTTCGGGAACGAGATAACGAACCTGTGTAGCAACGAGGAGTTGATCCGGCTTCTCTACCCTTCTTTCAGTCTGAGGAGGATGTACGGCATACCGATAAGCTCAGCAGCTATAACGGACATACCGGGCCTTAGCTGGGGTCTTCCGACAGTTTTAGGTGGGGCGGGTGTAAGGTATTTCTTCGCCGGCCTGCCAACATATTTCGAGTGGGATTATACGGTTCATAATTTCTGGGACGAGTCCGTGACGATGCCGCGCGGCAAACCCGATGCATTTCTCTGGGAAGGTCCTGACGGTTCACAGTTGCTTGTATACTATCAAGGTGGATACGGTGTGTGGACACCTTTGAACTATCGTGAAGTAATGGAGAAGCTCCCAGGTATGCTTGAAAAGCTTGAGGGAGATGGATACCTCTTCGACGCTATCAGGTGTGCGTACAGGGGCGGAGATAACCGTCGACCTGATCCCTGTTGCAGCTATATCGCAAGGGAATGGAACGAACGATGGACCTATCCGAAGTTGATAGTCGGGACCAATTCCATGTTCTTCGGGCACCTTGATAAGGGAGATATTGAATTACCTGTTCTCAGAGGCGAGCTTCCCGATACGGACTACGTTGTCGGAGCCACCTCATCCGCCCGTGAAACCGGAATTAACAGGATCACCCACGACCGCCTGATCTGTGCTGAGAAGCTCTCCTCTATGGCATCGTTTGTCGGAGAGGAATATCCGGCCGATAGGATTCGGGAAGCCTGGGAGGATATGCTTTTCTACGACGAACATACATGGGGAATGGCTGCGCCACTTGGGGAAGTACAGAACTGGGATTGGAACAATAAGAGCCGACATG
The DNA here is from genome assembly GCA_964611725.1 of uncultured bacterium. Taxonomy (GTDB): domain Bacteria; phylum Latescibacterota; class CAZTBA01; order CAZTBA01; family CAZTBA01; genus CAZTBA01. The sequence goes on along the minus strand of CAZTBA010000134.1, from coordinate 11,200 downwards.
CCTATAGAGCTGCTTCACTGACAGGCTCGATAATCGCCGGAAAGTCTGAGAAGATTGCCAGCAGGGTTAAACTGACAGATGATGGAACCCACATTGTCGTCTTCAATCCTCTCTCCTTTGAGAGGACAGATGTTGTGGCGGTGTCTCGGTTCTGGAGTGAAGGGCCATTTGATCTGATAGATGCCGAGACTGGCGAAAGCATTGTCCATCAGACGGTAAAGCTCGATGACCCTCAATCTCCCACTCCCTACGCTGATTACAGATATGCAATGGGTCATGTGAAGAGTTCCTATTTCTACGAACTATACTTCATTGCCGATAAGATCCCATCCATGGGATACAGGACATACCGCGTTGCTCCCCTCGAATCGGCTCCACCTCAAGATAGCTCAATTGAGTTTAGCGATACGACTATCGAGAACCGCTTCTTCAGGGTCACCATCGACCCGGATACAGGGAGCGTGGCAAGTATTTACGATAAGGATCTGGCGAAGGAATTGGCGGATGTCGAGGCAGTTCATGGGATCAATCAGCCAGTAATTCGCTCCTTGAAGACGGGTGAGACCTGGAGCATCGAGGATGTATCGATTCATAGAGGGGAATCTGGCCCTATCTACGGCAGTATGGTTATTAAAGGGGGATGTAACGGATGTCCTCAAGTGACACAGGAGGTGATCCTCTACGAAGATGTCAAGCGGATCGATTTTGCCAACCGTGTGCTCAAGGATTCGACTCCTTTTCTGGAGCTGTTCTTCGCCTTCCCCTTCGGGATCAAAGATCCGAGGTTCCGCTTCGAGGGCACGAATTCCCTCATAGAGCCGCTCAAGGACCAGCTCCCAGGTTCGAATACCGATTATTACGCTGCCCAGCACTGGGTTGATGTATCAGGCAGTGAATTCGGTGTAACCTTCTCCGGGATGGAGTCACATCTGGTGGAACTTGGCGGCCTTTATCCCGGTTATGTCTCCCAGGCACATCATGGCGTGGCTCCACCTGATTTCGGACACGAGTTTCTCAGGGAAAGCTCCCGGAAAGCCCACATCTACTCATATGCACTTGTGAGCAATTTCAGGACGAACTTCCAGCCATCTCAGCACGGAAATATGCTCTTTCGATATTCAGTCACTTCCCACACGGGCGATCACCCGGTGGGTAATGCACGTGACTTCGGATGGAGGGTGCACAACCCCATGATCCCGGCAATTGTGAGGGATAAAGGTATTATGTCAAACTATATCTCCGATGCAGACATATTTCTGATTCCGAGAATTGCGCGGGGCGAAATGGAATGGATGCTTCCGATGTCAGGAAGCTTCTGCGGGGTTGAGCCTCGAAATGTTTTGCTCTCGACGTTAAAACAGGCCGAGGACGGTAAAGGGTTTATCGTTCGTCTGATCGAGACTGAGGGCAGAGAGAGCGTCGCCACCATCACCCTGCCGTCTCTGAAGATCGAACAGGTCCTCAGGACAAACATCGTGGAGGAAGATGAGGAGCCACTTCCGACCGGGGGACACACGGTTACTGTGGCCATTAAGCCTTTCGAAATTGCTACGGTTAGGATATTATCAATTTAAGCGAGAAACGCATATCTTCATAGGCTATAAGCTACACGTAGGGTAGCGAGGTCCATGTCGATCTGTGTTTTAGAGGATCGATCATACTGCGTTCAATTTTAGATCTACGATCACAGGATAGTGGTCACTCGGGTATAGGGATCCCCTGGCATCACGTATGATCTCGGAGTTCAACGGACAAATCAGGGGCGGATCAGATGCTATAAGAATCCAGTCGATTCGTCCCTGGTTTTGCTGACGTGAGCCTGTAAACTTATGAAAGGTATATGCATTCTCCCCGTCTTCGTTACCGGATTTCAGATAGCTGTCCACGTATCCTGCATCCAGGAAGTACCTGTGAACCTCCGATCCGGGATCACAATTAAAATCTCCGGTAATAATAGCAGGCTGTCCTGGCTCTCTGATTTCTTCGATCATCCGCGTGATCAGTCTTGCTCCTTCAAGTCGAGCCAATCCGCTCACATGATCCAGATGTGTATTGAGAAATATCAGAGTTGAGCGAGTAGGAGACTTCAACCGGAGCTTCACCCAGTTTGCCGCACGCATGCAGGCGGTATTCCAGGCTGAAGAGGCCCTTTCAGGCGTGGTGCTCAACCAGAACCTGCCGCCATCAACTATCTCAAATCTGGAGGGATTCCAGAAAATCGACAGATGGCAACTGTCATAACGCGGCCCCAGGTTACGCTGGTAGTTCAAAAGCTCCTCCTCATAGATCTTCCAATGAACCATCTGTATTTCCTGAAAACCTATCAGATCGGGTGCATATTTTTCAATAGTGGAGATATTGAGCGCAGAACGGAATTCCCATCCATTCTCACCGTCGTCGTAATCTCCCCGGACATTGAACGTCATAACGCGAAATGTATTCATGTTTTCCTCGCTGAAAGGCTCATATTCATTTCGAAGGCATGAAATCAATAAGGTATGGCACTTCCCTGATAAGGTCGGTCAGAAACGTAACGTGTTCCATCGGAACTCCCAGACCCCGACCGGATCTACTCGACCACCAACACGTCGCCGGCCATAAGGGTGACAGATCGAGGGAACTGCACTACCACGAGGTCGGTATCACGGTATGTCGTGCTGCTCAGCCTCTTTCCATTTAGTGAAGCTGCAAGGGTATCTTTGGACAGGTTCAGGCGCAGCAATTTGAACGAGACCATTCCGGATTCACACCGCAGTTCGAAGTACTTATCCAACTGCTTGAATCTGCCCCAACCTGTGGAAGAAGCCCATGGAGCGCGGAATTCTCTCCCGGGCAAAGGCGGTGCGACAGTCAGCATCTCTTTCGGCACATCAACTTTGAAACCGGTGACCGAAAGCAGCACCGTCCAGCTCGACATCGCTCGATAATAATGATCGCCGCACTCGACGTGGTTCCAGAACCGCCCGGCACGGAGGTAGCGCTCGTGGATGTTTTTCACTATTGCATTTCCCTCCTCCCACAAGCCGAACTCGAACATCATGGATGCCATGGCATACTCGATACCGGTCCACGGCGCCTCGGCCTGCCAGTTCCGGTACGTGAGGAGCATCGGCCTTATGCCCGGTGGATAGCTGGCGTTGATCAGTCCTTCCTCGGGCCGGAAGTTATACTTGAAAATCGCCTGCAGAGCTGCGCGTATACGGTCTGTCGGCATGCAGTGGCCAAGCCCAATTACCTCGGTGAAGCGTTCCCCGCCGATCTGATCGGTCATGCAGCACTCATCCCGGCTCTCACCGTACACCCAGAGGCTGTAGTACTCTCCGTTCCATAGCATCCTGTCGAAGCTGGCCGTAGCGGTTTCCAGCATATCCCGCCAACTGTCCGCGCGTTCCGTCTCGCCGAGCTCCTCGGCAATCCTCGCAGCCGCCAGCAATGCCGAGATCCACAGGTTTGCTATGTAGCTCGGTGTGCCACGGAAATCCCATCCGTCATATGTGTTTCGCTCGGTGTCATGGTCGGGCAGGCAGTCGCCGTCGCTGTCCAACTGTTTGATATTGTCCATAGCCTTGACGATATGCGGCCACATACGCTTGAGATATTCCCGGTCACCGGTCCAGAGGTAATCGCGACAGATCAGCAATACAAACTGCTGGTTCATATCCACCCGGTCAAAACCCTCGTCCACCGAGCTGAGATCGGGGCTGAAGTAATGGTGTACCCTGCCGTCGCTGCGCTGAAACTTCGCGCCCATTTCCATCTGGCCCTTCTGAAGCTCGGGGAATAGGGCCAGGATGTTGAAAGATCCGTGATAGGTGATATCGGTGGTGTGGAACCCACAGCAGCCAAGGCCTTCCCATACAGCGAAGTCACCCGCCTTTGTCCACCAGGTACATTTGGCCAATGTACTGAGCTGAGCTGACCAGGCATCAGCAAGCTCCGGTGCCAGTGTCGTATCATACAACGCATCGGCAAAGCCGCATGTCACGCGACGCTGCTCATCAAAATTCGCCACCAGAAATCGATTGACCTCCTCCGCATCTGCAAACCAGTGTTCGTACATGTGTCCAAGAACCGGCCCCTTGACGCTGTAGTGATTGGGGAAGTACCAGCCAAGCGTAAAGCGTACCTCCTTCGTTTCCTCCGGCCCAAGGGTCAGCGAACTGCAAAGGCCGCCGTCACCCCAGGTATCCTTCTCACGGTTCCTGCCAGCCACGATGTCAAGGCTGTTGCGCATACCCTTCAGGAAAGCCGATACCCCGTCCGGGGTTTCAAGCAGATCGGGATCTACCGTGGCAATCCGCCTGTACATACCTTCGAACACGGCATACTGTCGCAGATCGTTCAGAATATCCCGCTTTTGCGATTCTGACATTGAGTCTATGTCTTCCTCACTGCAATGGAGGAGACCCGCCGGGCTCTGTGTGCCCTCAGGATTGAGCATGCGACCCGAGCACCGAAACTCACGCAGAAGCGACTCCAGCGTACGCCCCAGGGATGATGTCAGCAAAGGGCAACCGCTTCGAAAATATCGACGGAAATCGCCAGCGACCCACGTGTTTTCACCACCAGCTACGGATAGGCCAATGCTGCCTATAGTCGCCCTGCAGGCAGCCTCTGCCGCCGTCCGCATTGTCAGGAACGTCGTCCCGTCGGTGTGTGTGATCGTATTCTTCAGCTTTCGGTCCTTGGCACACCACGCTAAGGGGTTGTCCAGCGTCCCGGCAAGCGATACATCCACCGGTTCATCGGATCCGTTACTGACCTCGAAGATAATGTGAATTCCCGGGGTCCCGCTGGCCCTCGAATCATGCGGAATGAATGGGGAGAACATCGTTGCCGAAACGGACACCGGAAGATCAGGGTCGATGTAATTCAACCTGGCAACGGGGTACATACCTTCAAACTCAATAGTCTGGACATTCTTGCACCAGGTATGGGAGTACAGATCGTGCTGGTCGGTCCGCATGCCGAGCCTGCGGACGAGCGGTTCGCCATCGCCAACTTTGGTTCGGATGTAAAATGCCAGCGCAGCGGGTGACATATCAGGGCCCTCAGTCCGGCAACACTCCGGCTGACTCGGCGCCCAGCGGCCCAGATTGAAGATCTGCCAGTCGTAAAAATAACCATCGGCCCGAATTTCGACGCTCCCGGTGCCGATCCCACCGAGCGGAATGCCGCTCTCGTGGTGAATATGCGAGACAATCTTGGACATAATGCATTTTCTCCTTCAGTTGTTCTTGACTTTTGAGATCGATGGATATATTTTCAAAACGTTATGAAAATTCGGATCTATTATAGAACTAAAAAGGTAAAGGGTCAAGGATTTTTTACTTGACCTTTTGCTTATTCTATATATGGCATTCCCGGTTGAGTTGCTCCTGTTCATTTATGTAATATTCGTGCTATCATCTAACCTGTTTAAACGTTTCAATAAATCTTCAATCTTATCTCATGACTGGGGAGGTATAACGTAATGATAGAGAAGGCACTTCGTGCTTCCGTTACTCCTATAGCCAGAGAATCGTTCCGTTTCGTTGTGATCGGAGATACGCATCCGGATGACGCAGAGGACCCGGTAACTCAGCCGGATACCTTCAAAGAAAATATCAGGGAGATAAATCTACTGTCACCCGACTTTGTAGTCATCGTCGGGGACCTTATCCGGGGCTATTCAGATGACAGGGAGCTTATCCTCAAGGAGTGGGAGGATTTCGATAGAACGGCGGCTGCCTTCGAGATGCCGTTCCATATGGTTCTGGGAAACCACGATATCTATGGTGAGAAAAAACCGAGTAAGGAAAATGAGGAAATCTATAGAAACCGCTACGGAAAGCTTTATTATTCTTTCGATTTCGGGAATTCCCACTTCGTATTGCTCGATTGCGTAGAGGTCAGTTGTATGGAGAAGATAAAAGGCGATCAACTTGACTGGCTGAAGAAGGACCTTGAGGATCACAAAGAAGCTGAACACATCTTCGCTTTCCTTCATAAACCGCTCTGGCACTATGAGCACAGCAACTGGCTTACGGATGTCCACCCCCTCCTGGCCCGCTACAATGCCGATGCGGTTCTCATAGGCGATACGCATATGTATGAGATGTCCGGTATAAAGGACGGGGTGAGATATTTCTTCACCGGAGGTGGTGGGGGGGAAATGGGCGATCTGGAAGCGACAGGAGGCTTCCACCATTTCATGTTTATAACTGTGAGGGGAGATAAGGTCATCTATGCCGTTGTCAAAACAGGTAGCATAAAGCCTGAAAATGTTATAACATGGGAATTGAGAGACAAGGCCAAGGCGATGATGAGGAGTCTGGAACCGAGGCTCACCATCTCTGATCCAAAATCTGTCTTCGCCGACACCGTGAGGGCAGATCTTAAGCTCAACGTGCCGAATCTCTTCAAGGAACCGGTAGATGGGGAGGTCATATGGAAAATACCGGACGGTAGTCCCTGGCTGGTAAGCCCTATCCAGTGCAGATTTCACATAGATCCGGGAGGTACCGCCAGGCTCACTTTCCATCTTTCGGCTGATGGACCTGAGTTTTCTCCCCTGCCGAAATTTAAGGCTTCGATAATGAGTGCCAGCGGGGAGGTTCTCCTGAAATGGCCTTTTGGAAAGACGGAGATGGGGGAACTCTCCATAGAGTACGCGTGCGAGTGGGCATGCCAGTGGGGGGATCCCCTTAAAATGCCCCCCTGGAAATGGGGAAGCTCCACATAGGGAACGATCATATTCAGTATAGGGAGAAGATCATGGGCAAGCTGCGATATGAAAGTTTTCAACCTTTGGAAAACGCACGACTGGCGTTGAACTGTTTGACCTCTATGGTAGACAAAAAACTCGACCATCTTCCCTACTGGTTGGTTCAATGCAATGCAAAACCTGGCTATGCCGAGCACTGCCGTGTCGACGACTCCGAGATCGTGGGATCGTGGTATGAGGCTATCGTGGCGGTACGACAGATGCTCAGGACGGACGAGGGTCGTGAAGCGGAGGCCGCCTTCCGGCGCCATATCTTGAAATCCTGGGGTGAACAAGGGCTGCGCTACCACGAGCCGTACCCATGGAGCTTTACTATCCACAGTTCCTTCCATGAAATGGGCTATATCCTTTCCGCTCTCAACAGGATGATCGAGAATAACCCGGACGACAGGAAAGCGGAAGCCCTTGCAGCCCAGCTCGTACGCGGTATGCGCAAGCTCGTAATAGAACGCAAGACCCGCACCTTCTGGTCGGGTGACTACCCTGAGCCCGAAGCTGTCTACGAATTTCCAAACGATGTCTATATCAAAGACCGAGGCTTCGATCTGACATGCCACACTGGTCGCGGCGAGCAGTCAATCCGCAACGGAGTAATCCTGTATCCTCTGGTGAATAGGTATAAAGCGGTCGGAGACGAGGTAGCACTGGACCTGGCAATCGGCCAGGCCAACTACCTGCTCGGCGTCTCGAGGTACTTCAATTACAAGATGGAGTTCTTCGGCCACGTCCACTCGTCAGTTTGGGTGGCGTCGGGGCTCGTACGTCTGGGCCGCTTGATCGGAGAAAAACGCTACATCGAAAAAGGTCGTATGATCTATGATTATGTACGTTCCCTCTCATACAGCTTCGGATGGGTGCCGGAATACTCCCAGTGGTTCCCGCCCGAAGAGCTGTTCTGCGAGACCTGCTGCATCAAGGATATGATCGAGTGTGCCTCGGAACTGATCGACGCCGGCTATGAAGACTACTACGACGATATGAACCGATTCGCCCGCAACCAACTGATCGAGAACCAGATCAGAACCAGTTCGTTTGTCGTGGTTGACAATAGCATTGAGGAAACCGAACTACGAACCTACCGGGATATAGACAAGCGCATCATCGGTGGATTCTCCGGCGGATCATCCCCCGGAGGCATCTCGCTGAAGCGCTCAAACACTATCGCTGGCTGCTGCGTGGGCACTGCCCCGCAGGCATTACAGGTTTTCTGGAACCGCTCGGTCGATTACAGTAACGGACGCATAACCATCAATATGCCCGTGAGTAAGACTATTCCACAGGCAGAGGTTACGGTGGGCTATCCCAACGAAGGGTATATCCGCGTCAAAACGAACCAGGCTTGCGAGATCGCAATCCGGCTGCACCCATGGATGCCAAAGGTCCTCAGGAGCCGCCTCAACGGACGAGAGAAGGCCGTCGAGCGTGAGGGAAACCTGGCCATGTTCAGAAACATTCCGAAGGATTCGGAGGTAGAGCTGTTCCATGTCCTGCGGAGCCGCAAGCTAAAAGAAAACGTCCGTGGCCGCGCATACATCACTACCTGGCGCGGACCAGACGTGGTGGACATCAGTCCACATGATGAGGGAATCCGTCTCTACCAGAGGGAGGAAGGCAGGAAAAAGTATCGCCCCTCCCCAACTGATGCCTCATATACTTCCGGGGAGGCCGAAACAATAAGCACAGACTAACAAGTACTGGAAGCACGCGATGGGATAGAGGGAATCTGGGAGAAGAAAGCAGTTCAGTGTTAGACCGGAAGATGGGGATAAAATCCAGGTCTGAAACTTCAGAAATGCTGTAAGATATGGAGGTAATATGACAGCCAGGAAAAGGTATGAGGTTGTGCATATGGATAACATTCAACCTCGTGGTTGCCCCTGCGGTATAACGAAACGCGCTTTTGTTGATGATCCGGATCGTGTCGCTTCACTTCACGTTGTCGATATTAAGCTTGATTCCAAGCTACACTATCATAAGAAATTGACGGAAATATACTACGTTCTGGAAGGCCAGGGACGAATGGAGTTAGACGGAGAGCTTATTCCGATAGAGCAGGGCAGTGCGATCCTGATCAAGCCTGGTTGTCGTCATCGAGCTCTGGGTGAAATCAGGATTGTCAATGTGTCAGTCCCGGCATTTGATCCACAAGATGAATGGTTCGATGAATGATGGAAAATCTTCGATAAGGCCAGCGACAGTTTTGCATAGATAAGGTAGTATAGTTTAACAGGGAAAGGTTCTTGGACGATAGGCATCGAGCCGGGAACGGGAGTCCTTTGGGGCAATATTTCCAAGATCAGGGCTCACTGCGCGGGATTTCGCCAACGGGACAGGAGGAGTTTCAGTGGGTAATCACACTTTGTCTAAAAATATAGAAGGTAAATTGGCCACACCAACCCTTAAAGGCATTGCATTAGGTGTCATTCTTACATTCCTAATTTCCGTATCGGAACCCTACATTTATTTTATACTTCGCGCCAACAGGTTCTGCCAGGACTACGCTTCGGCCGGTGCTTTAGCCTTTCTCTTCCTCCTGCTCATAATCGCAGGGTGGCTCAAGGGGTTAAATGGGAAGCTGAACATACCCAAAGCGGATCTAATAACCATATACACCATGCTCATAGTAGCCTCACCGATCGCCTCACTGGGTCCCATGTACTCACTCTATTCCATGACCGCCGGGGTTGTATATTATGCAACTCCTGAGAACAGATGGGCTGAGCTGATACATCCGTACCTGAAGAACTGGATGTTTCCCACGGATCCGGAGGAGGCCAGAGTTCTGTTCGAGGGTCTCTCCGATGGGAAAGTCCAGTGGGCCGTATGGCTGAAACCACTTCTTTCCTGGGGGGTGTTTTTCTTAGCGATCTATCTTGCCATGGTGTTTATGATGGTTGTGCTGAGGAAACAGTGGGTTGAGAATGAGAAACTCGTCTTCCCGATCGCGAGGCTTCCGCTCGAGATGATGAAAACAGATGATCACGGCAGAAAGCCTTTCCTGAAAAGCGGACTGATGTGGACCGGGTTCGCCACAGCTTTTATATTTGTCTGGCTTAAAGGCTTGCATTTCTACTACCCCTTCATACCCTACCCCAACCTGAAGCACGATTACTTCTTTTTCAGGAGGACTACCCATGTGGAGGTATCACTTAATCTCCTTGTCCTTGGGTTCGCATACCTCTTGCCGCTCAATGTCAGCCTGAGCATGTGGATCTTCCACCTTCTCCTCAGAATCGAATCCGGAGTACTTCGTACCCTTGGGTACGACATCAAAGGACGGGAACTCTTGGCTGCCTCATCCTTTGCCACAAACCTTCAAAACGGTGGGGCAATGATAGTCCTTGTCGTCTTCGGACTATGGATGGCGAGGGGACACTTGAAGGAGGTTTACAGGAAAGTTTTCACTGGAAGTTCGAAAATCGACGATTCGAACGAACTTGTCTCATACAGAACCGCCGTTTTCGGGATGTTCTTCTGCCTGGTCTTCATAGCCCTATGGCTCAAGATGGCAGGTTTGCCCTGGATTACAATTCCCCTTATTATAGGTGGCTTTTCCGTAGTTTTTCTGTCACTCGCCAGAATTGTTGCACAGGCGGGTGCGGGGGTCATGTGTGGTGGAGTTCCGCCACTGCTCCTGGCAACATCTGCCATAGGGGCTGAACCATTTGGCA
>CAZTBA010000134.1:0-753 GCA_964611725.1 uncultured bacterium | reverse complement strand
GGTGTTGTTTCACTGGGTCCCTTCTGGACTCTTGGAGCGACAAGAAGTACGGTCATGGCCTCAACGGCAAATGCCCTGAAAATTTCCGACCAGGAAAATCTCTCCAAGAGATCCCTTTTCCTCCCAATAATCCTTGCTATAATTATACCGCTTGTATGTACATCCCTGGTAATACTTAAATTTGTCTACGTCCAGGGCGGCATAAACATGCCCAATTTTACAAGCACACCAATGATCAACTGGGATGTGGAGGTCTACTCCAAGCTTTTCAATCCTACAACGATCGGTATGATGTTCAAGAGATGGCTTTTCCTGGGTGCAGGTGGCGGTGTGATGTTTTTCCTGATGTATATGGGCACACGCTTTCCATGGTGGCCGCTGCACTACGTAGGATTTCCGATAGCGGATACATGGGCAATGGCCCACATATGGTTCACCGTATTCATAGCATGGGTTCTCAAAATAAATGTCCTGAGGTATTGGGGAATAAAGGGATATAGAACACTTATTCCTCTTCTGATGGGGTTCGTACTCGGACAGGTCTTCGGGGCCGGTATATGGATAATCGTAGATTTTATAACCGGGACTGTTGGCAACTTCATCCCGGTTGGACCCGGATGATAGCCTTCAGCAGGTTTCAATCCAAGGGATATTAGAGTCGAAATCTGTGCTTCGATTACAGTCTCACGAGGAGAGGATCAAGCGGGGTCATCTCGATTTCACCCTTAATCTCTTTGCCTGTTATGAGATCGA
>CAZTBA010000133.1:0-13915 GCA_964611725.1 uncultured bacterium | reverse complement strand
GGGTTCGAATCCCTCCACCGCTACCATATTCAGATCCACTCCATCAAGCACTTGGGAGAGATATCCCCTAAGTGCTTCTTTCTTAGTCTAAGTTCCACAGCTTGAGAAACGTCCCTACTTTTCATCCTTCTCTTTCGATCTCTTAACCTTCGACTTCTGGGTCTTGGATTCCGGTTTTGTCACGCCTTTTCGGCTTTTTTGCTGCGGAGATTTCTCCTTATAGCTTCCACTTTTAAGAACCGACTTAAGATTGCTCAGGCTCTTGGAGCTGAAGATCTTCGACTTCTTTTCGCTGGTTTTATCCTCGCTATCAGCTTTCACGGGACGCTTTTGCAGCGACTTTGTCACACCAGTCGAGCTACGGACGTCTTTCGATGGCACCTTACTGTAAACTGTTTCATCTTTCGGATGCAGGACCTTACGTACAGTGGAACTCTCCTTCCGCGATACAGTGACGGCCGACTTCTCCGCATCCTTATTGCTGATGGGGATCTTATGATCGGACCGGGTAGATGGCTCCAACTTCTCCCGGATAACACTGGTCTTTTTATAGACCTTTGAGCTGCCCTTAATTTGTTTTTCAGCATTTATAACGGTAGGTACATCGGATCTTATATCGCGGAGTTTCTTAACCTTCTGGGCACCAGATACAGTTATGGAATTCAGCGGTTTCCTGACACGTACTTCGTAGGTCTTGGGATCTCTCTTGGCTATAAGATATTCCCTGCGGATCTTAACATAGGTCCTCGTCCAAACCGGGACATGACTGATCTCGTAAACCTCGACCGATGGCCACAACGATACACCGACACGGTAATAGTAACGGCCTGGCCACCTGTGGAAGAAGTGGACATGCCGGATCGGATGGACCCTTACGAAGGAGACGAAGCGTGTCCTCAGCTCGACATATACTGGGGAAAAGGGATCGGCCCAACTTGTATATACCACGTATCGGAAAGGCTCAACGTCGACAAAGTAGACCGGCCCGCTATAGTAGTAATGATAGACATATCGCGGCCAGTGTTCTACGACAATCGGTTCATACCTTTCAACCAGATGAACTCTGTCCCTGGGACGGCTATAGCTATCAATTTCAATATAACCTATATCGAACTGCTGATCCCCTTCAGCTACCAGATGGATCTCTACTATCCCATCAGGGTTTATATATCTATCAAGATCCGTAAGGTAGAGGACCTCGCTCGATCGACCTGCACGGAGTGCCAGGGTAACCCCGTAGAGCGGTCCGTCTTCCTTTACTTCCTGCCTTGCATCGCGGACCCAGAGATAGCCGGCTGTGCCTTCTAAGCTTTCACCCTCAAACTTCACTTTCACCTTCAGCTCTCTGGCATCCTTAGGGACATCAAAGTAGAATATGGCGCTTGCCAGTGCAAACACACGGCGAGTCTCAGTATCAAGTCCCATTGCTGCTACTCTAAGTCCCCTGTCAAATACGGGGCTCGAGGTAACAACAGACGGCCCTTTCGTCTCCCAGTCGTCTACCTCATCCCCATATCTCTTTTCCCAGGAAAGCTCTCCAGCCCTGGCCCAACCATAGGCCTGGCCGAAACCTCCGGCAACCATAGCAAAGAGCAACAGGGCCGCGGCAGATAAAGTCATTAGATGTCTCATGGTCTATCCTCCTCCAATCGTTTCCGGAGTTTCCCATTCCCCTTCCATTCCGACCCCTAATATACTGACAGTCGTCAAAGGGGAAAAGTTTAATCTAATAGTTTAAACCGCATAATCCAGCGAAAGTTCCGTTTAAGATAAACCAGTTGGTTCCGCAATGCCAGTGATTTATTTCACTTGACAACACAGCTATGCCAATTTATCATAGGCTGTAGAATTGAGGTCCTGGAAACCTTAAGCTTTAGATCGGAGGTGTGGGATGAAGATCTTCTGTAAGTCTTTGGTCGTAGCGCTGGCTTTGGCGCTTCTCTATGGCTGTGCAGCCAAGTTCGTCGAAAAGACGATCGACAAAGCTGTGGACACAGCGGCAGAGACAACTGGAAAGGCTATCGGTAAAGCGGTAGGGAAAGAGACTGCCAAAGTTGGCACGGCTGTGGTAAGGCAATACACTCCCAACTTCATGGGGCTCTATGTTTCTTACCTTTTCACCTACGCTTTTGGTGCTGGAGGCTACTGGGTTGAAACCACACCCTACTCCGAGGGAGACTGGACGAAATGGTCCATGTTGACAGGGGAAAGCGAGCTGGAATCGACTCTTGAGAAGGCTTTCCTTAAGAGAAACGAGGACGGGAACGAGTGGTGGAAGGTGAAATTCTACGATGCCGAGAGTGGCGATACTGTAACCTTAGAGGGCCTTTTCTCACCCGAAAGGGCCGAGCTACTGAGGCTAAGGGGCAAGTTCCCGGACAAGCAGGCTGAGGAGATGCCTGTTCAGAAAGGCGTAGTAACCTACGTTCAACCGACCGAGTTGACCGAAGAGAGTCTGGAGGGGGCCACCGTAGGAACCGAGACGGTAAAGGTAGCGGCGGGCACCTTCACGGCCAGACATATCAGGTACGGTGACATGGCGACTGGTGGGACTTTAGAATGGTACATGGCAGAGGATATACCCGGTGGTGTGGTGAAATACAAATCCACTTCCTACGAGGAAAAGGAAGGGGAAGAGGTCGAGGGGCTCGACGAAGAGAACTACACGCTTGAGCTCATGGCTTACGGAAGCGATGCAGAGAGCGAACTCGGATCGTTCTGAGATTTTCCATGTCCTTGTCACACTTTCCACAATCATATGCCTTGCGGAAAACACATATGCAGAGGATTTCTCTGAGGCACTGTGGGTCAAGTCTACCCTGGGGCACTCGAATGCGGAATCCGGACTCCACCTCCTTGATCTTCCGGATGGACTGAGCGAACCGGCTAATGTCGACCAGAGAGACTGCAGGAAGCTTATCGGTGATGGCACCGGAGGTGAGGGTTTCCTCTACTTCGCCGTCGACGATTCATACATAATGGACGATGCGGCAGATGTCTTCGTGACGGTGGAGTACTTCGATGGCACCGGTGGCTCCTTCAGTCTAAGGTGGACGTGTAGTTATAACAGCTTCCCTTGAAGTGATGGAAGAGGAGGTAGCCGCCGTCAGTATAGACCTCACCGACATCGGCGGGCCTATGGAGTCTCCCATGCGCGATGATGGATCTGGAGGCGATCTCAAGGCAGGTGACCGGGTGTATTCGACACTGTTTGACATCCCTCCGGATCCCCTGCGGGAGAGAAAGTGCCTGTGGTTACTGCATTCGGCGGATCGGGACTCCGCAGGTACGGGATCGTCGACTCGTTGGCCGTGATTCCCGTTTCAGATGAGCATATCTACCATGACGGCCTCGGAGAGGGCTGGAATGCGAGGAGCCGCAGGGGAATAGTATACTTGGACAACGTCACGATGGCTCATGTCGGGAACAGGTGCCTTGAAACCGATTTGAGAATCATGGGTTCCGTAAGTTTCAACTATATCGATACATCAGGTTTTGACACCTACGGTTACAGGTCGCTCGACTTCTGGATCAATATCGGAGTTCCCTCCCCCTATGAGCTTTCCATAGAAACGGATAAAAGTTATAGAAGGCTCCGCTTAGACCTTGGTGTCAAGCTTAGGCCGGATATTTGGCAGAAGGTATCGATACCATTGGAGGATCTCGGAATCGAGGATGACAAGATCAGCTTCATCAAGTTCATAACGTATACGGAAGGGCCTTTCTACATCGACGAACTAAGCTTCAAATCTATCAGGCTTCCGATGACAGATGTCCGTTCTGCAGATGGAGTATCTCCGGCAAGATCTATGCTCCGTCAGAATTGGCCAAACCCCTTCAATTCGGAAACACTGATCCGGTTCGAAGTATCTGAGGAGTCCGAAACTGAGCTTCTGATATACGATATAGTTGGCCGCAAGGTGAGGTCCCTGCTCAGGGACATGATGAAGCCAGGGACATACTCAGTGAGATGGGATGGAAGGGATCATCTGGGGAACAGGGTTGCGAGCGGAAGCTATATGTGTGTGCTCCGTTCAGACGTAGGAAGCGATGTAAAGAAGCTAATTCTGCTCAGATAGACGTATCGGAAATTGGAATTATCTGAACCACATCCTGTAGCGTGGTGAGTTGATTAACTCGGAATTAAGATTCGCTGTTTCTGGGTATTCCAGGACTTAAGCACGAACTTTCCTTATCCTTCCGGCCTCATCTACCTCAAAGTAGACGCTTTTACCTCTGTTGATAAAATAGAAAGCGACGCCAACGCCGACAAGAAGTAAAAAGAGCAATAAGACGATCCAAGCTACACTTCTAGATACGGTAAAACGATAGTTTTCATCAGGCTCCATACAGCCTCCTTTTGACCCAAAATTCCCGCCGCTTACAGTTCGCGATAGAGATCGATCAAATATAAAGCCCACTGAATTACTGCGTCAAGGAAAATCTTGGACGGAATTTAGTTTGGGCAGCTTCCTGTGGGGGAACAGAAGCGTCGATTTTAGCTATGAAGAAGAATAGTATTGACACATAATCAAGCTTGGGGTATATTTCGTTTGTGGTGTTTAATGGGGGCCTATAAGGAAAGAAGGAGGATAGTAATGATCGAGGCGAACCAGGTTACTGTTGAAAGGCGTTCCGGCAGGGACAGGCGCGCCGGGACCGACAGGAGGACAAATATCGACAGACGCGTAGGCTGGGGAAGGCGTGAAAACGATACTCCTCCTGAAAACTGGGATGATGGCAGGTATCTCAAGCCCGTTGTAGCTGCCTTAAATGACCAGGTCAGCAACTCGCTTACTGTGATACTTGGCTATGCCGAGCTTCTCCTTAGTGGCACATCTGGCCTGACGGAGGATCAGTCCGATAAACTGAAAAAGATGATATTTCACTCAATCAAAATCAAGGAAATCATGCAGAAGGCATCGAAAGCCGGGGCCCTGTCGGACATGGTATCAAGCGGATACTGAAAGGCTTTATGCCAATTTTGCCCCCCCTTCCTCCAGAGGGCAAACAAACCTAAATGTTTTTCGGATTAGTGCTGTTGCTGGAAATCTTTCTCTGCCTTTCCTTGATCCCCCTTCTCTCTTCCTTACTGTACGTGCAGCCGCAGTAATCCTGTCTATATAGACCGTAGTCCCTGCTCAGCTCGACGCTTTTCTTAAATCCGTTTTTTTTCTTGAAATCCTCTTCAAGGAATTCTACGCCAAAACGGCCCGAGATCTCTCCACCTATCCGGTTTATGACCCTGGCTTTTTTGTGTGGACTTACGGTCAGGACCGTGGTGAAAAGGTCCAACCCTTCCCTCCGCGCCGTTTCGGCCGTGCTCTCAAGCCTGAGTCTGAAACAAACCTCACACCTGGTCCCTCCCTCCGGCGCTGACTCAAGTCCGCTTACAGATGAAAACCATCTTTCAACATCATATGGGCCACATATAAGTTCGACTCCGATCTTACCAGCGAGCAATCTCATCTCCTCCAATCTCTTGAGATACTCGGACTCAGGATGTATGTTCGGATTGTAGAAATACCCCACTACGTTATAGTTCTCTCCGAGGAGAGGGAGAACATAGGTCGAATCAGGTGCACAACATATATGGACGAGGATATTTTTCTTGCCCATAGAATAAGCCTCAAAAATTTAATCCAGGAAATTCCATCTTACTCCCCAGAGGTATGATCTACCCTGAGCTGTCCTGGAGGCTTCAATCCGATACCTGGAATCAAGGAGATTATCTATCCGATAGAAGGTCTGGAAATCATCCAGAATTTTCACGATAAAACGGATATCTACAATTGTGGTCCCTTTGAGTTCAATAACGCTGTCGGAGCTGATGTCGTAGCCATAGCTTTTCCCCACCCATTCACAGAGTAGGTCCATCTTAAGCCTCATCTTCCCCTCGAAGAAGGGATGCTCCAGAGTCGCGAACCCGCTGATATTATTTTTCGGGAGGTGGTAAAGCGAGCTATTGGAGCCGGTATCCTTCCCCGATATCAGGCTGTAGCTCAGACCGAAGTCTGCCAAGGGTGGCAGGGAGAAAGCCAAGGATATATTGGAACCTATAAATCCAGCACGCGTTATGTTCGAGTAGTCGATCTTATCTGTGTCAACGGTGAAATCTATCAGGTCATCGGTCCTATCAATGAAGCCTGAAACGACCAAAGACAGTGCCTCAGAGAACCTCAGCCTGGCCTCGGATCTCAAAAAGGATCGAGATTCCGGATTCAGGTCAAGCTCTACCACCGGATCTGCCCATTCGTAGCCCTGCCAGTTAGTCTCATCGAAAGTCGGGTACCGGATAAACCGGCCTCCGCCCACGGAAAGGCTTAACCTTTCGGATGGACTAAACGAAGTGACGGCTCCGAAGTCTAAATCGTAATCGAAGGAGGAATGTCTTTTCCCTTCGAACCACCCCCTCAGCGTCAGGCCACGCGTCGTATACAGAGTGAGTTCAGCCTCAAGGCTGTAGAGATCCCAGATGATGCGGGAGTCAGTAGATGCCTCAAAAGATTCGTTTTTATATGAAGCTTCAACTGAGGCCCTGTAAGCTCCCGCTTTCCTGGTGGATGTACCGACAGAAAAACCGTATATAAGATCATCTCTCTCGGCAGGTGTAACACCACTGCGATCGATCCTTCTATTGAGGAGATCGGCCCATGCTTTCGCAGATAGGTTCCGTGCACCTGCTGGGCCAAAGTTAACTTCCGCTGAGATAAACCTCCTCCAATCCCTGATTTTTCTCGGGAGCCCTTCGGACAGATCTTCCGTTCCCGGATATCTCAAACCAGGGATGTAGGGGACTTGCTTGGAGGACCTGCATCCGAAGGTGGATACCGAAAGCGCCAAATCCCTGGAGGTCTGGCTATCAAACTTAAAATAGAAGGCATTATCACTGAAGTCCTTGGATGCCAGACGATCTTTTACACTTCCGCCGTGGCCTGAAAAGTAGACCCTGGATCTTTGGCCGACTTTCCTGGAGAAGCCTGCTGAAGCTATAGTGAGGCTCCTGCTTCCCATAAGTGTTCTCACCCATGTGAAGGGGCGTTTTTCCTCCGTGCTCCAGCTTTTGATCTTCAGAGCGGGTCTGTAGGGATCGACGTAAACACTATCCAGAATCTCGACGGGAATAGCCCCAAGATCCGCCCCCCTGTAATCCTTTCCGGGTATCTCAATCCCATCGTAAAGGATCTTCAGCGAGTTTCCTCTTACGCCTGCAAACATTCCGGTCGAGATTCGCCCGTAGAGCTTTTCTCCGGAGGTCCTAAAGGATATGGAACTCCTGAGGAAATCCCCAAGGTCCTTCTCCGAAAGGATCTGACCATGCCTGGGTGTCAAAACTACTGCACCCGGGTCTTCATCAGATTCAACAGTCTCTCCCCGGCTTAACTCCACAAGCGCTGATAAACCGATGAGGGATAGCACAAGTAGATGTCTCAAAGCTCTCACAGCGGAACCTTTCAAAAGACAAAAGCAGCGCCCGATAAGCACTGCTTTTTCCCTGAATGAATTTCGTTCTTCTGCACTCCAGAATTGTATTAAACTTCTCCCTCCACCGCTCCTATCTTTATATCTATGTCCTCCCTCTTCTCGATCCTCGAAACCTGGCCGTCGCGGATCCAGACCACCCTGTCGGAGACGTCAAGCATCTTCATGTCATGTGTTGCCGATATGATAGTAACGCTAGATTCCTGGTTCATCTTGCGAAGCAGTTTTATTATCTCGGTTCCCGTTGCGAGATCGAGGTTCCCAGTCGGTTCATCGGCAAGTATTATGGCAGGATCGTTCGCCATCGCCCTGGCCACGGCCACACGCTGTTGCTGACCACCCGAAAGCTCGAAAGGCTTATGCATGAAGCGGTCACCAAGGCCAACCCTTTTAAGGAGTTCAATTCCTTTATCACGGGCCTCGTCGCTGCTCAGTCCCGCAAATACCATAGGAAGGGTCACGTTCTCCAGGGCCGTCATAACGGGTATAAGGTTAAAAGTCTGGAATATATACCCGATCTTGCGGCATCTCAGCCACGCAAGCTCGTAAGCATCGAGCTGGGCTACATCCACTTCATCTATATACACCTTTCCGGCTGTGGGCTTATCCAGGCCTCCGATCATATTGAAAAGGGTGCTCTTACCGGATCCGGAAGGCCCCATTATGGATATGTACTCCCCAGCAATTATTTCCAGGTCCACCCCTTTGAGGGCCTCAACCCTAACCTTTCCCATCGTGTAAACCTTCGTCACATCCAAAGTTCTTACTATATTTTGTTCAGCCATAACTTTCTTAACCTCCTTGAAATTGAACTCATGTAAGGTCGAATTCTTTTATTCCTCTGTCCTCATAGCCTCCACAGGCTCCATCCTCGCAGCCACATAGGCCGGGAAAAGCGCGCCAAGGAACGAAAGTACACACCCTATGATAAAAGCCATCCCCGCGTACTCGAGGATGCCAATGGCAGAAAAATTCGACAGGACGTAACCCTTATAGCTTATGAGTGAGGTTATGAACGACAACAGGAATCCCAGGATTATTCCTATAGCTGTGCCTATAGCCCCTAAGAAAAGGGATTCTAAGAGAAAAAGCTTTAATATAAAGGAATCAAGCGCTCCAAGACACTTCATAGTCCCTATTTCCTTGAACCTTTCAGTAACCGACATAAGCATTGCATTCACTATACCTACCACGCAAACCAAAAGCGAAAGGGAGACGAGCCACAAATCCTTAGCACCGCTCTCAGAATCAGATTCTCCGACCTCTATCCCCCTTTTCTGAAGGAGAAGGATTATCTTGGAATCTTCGCTCATCTTCAGCTCAGAGACTATAGTGTTCGAAGTCCATATGGACATGAGAAAAGCTATGGCCAGGATTATGCCACTCATAGTAATGAGGGAACGTCCGAACCTTATCTTGACGTTCGACATACTTATCTCTAAAGCCTTGCTCCAGGGAAGAGTAATCTGCTTCCCGATCTTTATCTCTTTTACATCCACTACCCTAGATTCGCTCTGCATAACTCCGATTTCTCCTCTTGGAAAACCTGAGACTTTTGGCTATCTTATCCCTTAGCAGGTTCCACAAAATGGGCAAGCCAAGCTGGAACTTGCTTCGAGCCAAGTTAAAGACAAGAGGGAGTTTTGTCAAGAAAAAACTTAGAAATGAGTTGGAAAATCTCTGGCCTGATCACGAAATTCGTATCCCATTGACGGACGTGGGAAGAGGACCGAAATTACGGCAAAAAAAGCTTGACAGCCCTCATGTTTTTTAGTAAAATGAATTGGACCCATGAGTCCGATTTTCTGAAAAGTAGTTTTGGCCATTCGCATTAAAATCTGTTCAGATTCTGGGAAAAGGGAGTTGGGAACGAAAGGAGGGATGCAAACCATGTGGCAATGCTGGATAATCTTCATACTTGGCATCTGGCTCATAATAAGCTCCTTCGTGCTGGTCAAGCAAACGATGGGCGGTATGATTAATAATCTGATGGTTGGAATCATAATTACCCTTCTGGCGCTCTGGGCCAGTTATTCAGGAAAAGGGAAAAAGACACCTTCAGAAGGGGAGGAAACACCTTCGGACTAAGTATGATTTAGAGAATCCGCTTAATACACCTCAGGGACAAGATTTGTACTCAAGTTCACCATTCTTAATATACCTATCAGTCTCGAGTTTTTGACCTTTCAGATTCTTCTTCAGGAAAGGAGGAATTGGAAATGGGTGTACTTGATTGGGCAAGGGAATACGCTCAGAATAGGCTCGTGGGTGAATTTCTGAGAAGTATAGATGATCCATCCCTGAAGAATCTTGTGAGGATGACCCACGTAGCCGAAAAGATAACCAGATGTGAGGATGACAGAGGTAAGGCGAGGGGTTTGAGAAAATATTTTGAGGAGGGACACCCGAGCTTGGATATAGGCTTGGGAATCATGAGGAGGCTTTCACCTAATTGCAGGAGGAAATTCGTCGAGAATCTATTTGTCAATGATTTTTTGGTCGGTGGTTCCAGGAGACATCATGAGATCTACGAGCGCGAGGGGTTCGTTCCTCCCACCCTAATAGTTATAAGCCCGACTATGGGGTGCAATCTGAAATGCTACGGATGCTATGCTGGTGAGTATGAGCAGAATTTCGGTTTAAGTTTCGAGCTTTTGGACAGGATACTCACAGAAGCAAAAGAGCTTGGTATATACTTCGTAATTATAACAGGTGGCGAGGCCTTTGTGAGGCGAGACATCTTAGACCTCTATGAGAAACACAATGACATGTACTTTCAGACTTACACCAATGGTACACTCATAGATGAAAAAATGGCGGACAGACTTGAGAAGCTCGGAAATGTAGCTCCCATGATAAGCGTAGAGGGTTTCAGGGACGAGACGGACAGCCGCCGCGGGGAGGGCGTATACGATAAAGTCATGGCTGCTATGGACAATTTAAGGGAGAAAGGTGTCCTATTTGGAGCATCGATAACAGAGACGAAATACAACATGGACATAATAATGAGCGAAGAGCTCATAGATCACCTAATAGAGAAAGGCATAATGGTTATCTGGTATTTCCAATACATGCCCATCGGTAGGGGCCCGACTTTTGATCTCATGCCAACTCCTGAGCAGAGGGATATCTTCAGGCAGAAGGTCACGAAGATCAGACATATGAAACCTGTTTTCATAGCGGATTTCTGGAACGATGGTCCATCTGTTGGCGGATGCATAGCCGGTGGGAAGGACTACCTCCATATAAACGCGAATGGGGACGTTGAGCCCTGTGTCTTCTGTCATTTCGCTGTTGACAACATAAATGAAAAAGGCTTGAAGGAGGCCTTGGATTCTGACTTCTTCAAACTGATACGTTCCTACCAACCTTACAGGGACAACCTTCTGACCCCCTGCATGCTTATAGACAGGCCCGAGGTCTCAAGGGAGGTTGTAGAGAAAAGTGGGGCATACTTCACCCACGAGGGGGCCGATTGTATCTTTACAGAGCTCAGAGAGAAAATAGACCAGTATGCCCTAAGCTACAGGGAGATAGCTGACAGGGTCTGGTATAACGATGAAAAGTATGCCAAGTACATAAGAAAACAGCAAGAGGAGAAAGGGAGCAAGGAGAAAGCAAAGGAAGAGGAAGTTGAGGTAGCTGTAGGCAAGTGACAGTTCCGGCAGAAACTTCTGGAAAGCCGCCCTGTCGGGCGGCTTTTTACTTTAAGCACGGGAGAACCTTCAGAAACTTCGGGCGTTAAAGTTTATGACATGAATGAAAAATCTAAAGAATGAGAAAGGGAGCAGGCTTAAAAATGAAAAATTCAGAAATTCCGAATTCGGATGAGATACAGAAGGAAATAAGGCAATTTCTAAAGGAGAAGTACGGTGAGAATCTTCACGTAGGTTTCTCCCAGCAGCCGACCGTAGCCAAAGCTTCGGAGCCGCGACCGGAAGAGGACATTGACATCACAAATCTGAGATTCGACCTTAAGCCGAAGGATGTGAAAACTTACCTCGATAGATTTGTTATCAAGCAGGAGGAGGCGAAAAGGATACTCTCGACAGCTATATGTGACCATTACAACCATATTTTGCACTGTGTAAAGGATGGATGTGAGGATGAAGATTATGTAAAACAGAATGTCCTCATGATAGGCCCAACTGGCATAGGGAAGACCTACCTTGTAAGGACAATAGCGAAGCTTATAGGTGTTCCCTTCGTTAAGGCTGATGCAACGAAGTTTAGCGAGACCGGATATGTGGGAGGGGATGTCGAGGATCTGGTAAGGGAGCTAGTACATAAGGCCGACGGTAATATTAAACTTGCCCAATATGGAATAATATACCTCGACGAGATTGACAAGATTGCCACCTCATCTAATGTCTTCGGAAGGGATGTGAGCGGACGCGGGGTTCAGATGGGACTTCTCAAACTCATGGAGGAAACAGAGTCTCCCCTAAGGACACCGCTCGATATAGCTTCTCAAATACAAGCTGCCATGGAGTTCCAAACCAAAGGTAAGATAGATAAAAAGACCATTAACACGAAGCACATACTTTTCATAATGAGCGGTGCATTCACTGGCCTTGATGACATAGTAAAAAAGAGGATAAAGAGCAGTTCCATAGGCTTCAGCGCCTCCGAATCGCGCCAAGAGATGGACTATACAGACGTACTAAGACAGGCTAAGTCGGTCGATTTTGTTAATTTCGGATTCGAGCCAGAGTTTATAGGAAGGCTACCCGTCATGGCAGTCTGTCACGATCTTACGATTGAGGATTTGTATAACATACTCAAGAAATCCGAAGGGTCAGTAATAAAGCAATACAAGCAGGATTTTCGGGCTTATGGTATAGAAGTTGTCTTCATTGACGAGGCACTTCGCAGGATAGCAGAGAAGGCATATGAGGAGAAAACGGGTGCAAGAGGTCTTGTCAGTGTCTGTGAGAGGACACTCAGGGACTTCAAATTTGAGCTTCCGTCAAACCGGGTGAAGAGTTTTGCTATAACCGAAAAGGCAGTGGATGACCCTGCTGGCGAGCTCAGAAAGCTACTTGAGAACCCATCCTATGGGAAAAAGCTTGTTACTGAAGAGATCGTGGAAGAATACGAAGAGGAATTCTCTCAGAAGCACGGCATAAAGGTTAAATTCACAGAAGATGCCATAGATCTTATAGCTAATAAGGCTGAAGAGAGAGGCATCGGTCCTCGGGAGATATGCGACGAGATATTCAGGGATTATGAGTACGGTTTTAACCTTATAAAGAAAAGTTCCGATAGAAGGGAGTTTACGATAGAAAAAGAGGTAGTCGAAAATCCGAATGAGTCATTAGACAAGTGGATAAGGGAAGCTATGAAGAAACATTGATGTTTGGGACCTTGATCAGTCGCCGCGGCCTATCCGGAGCAAGTTTTTCCACCATTCAACCACAGATTTCTGAAAGGAGTTTCCTTCCTCTATCTCTCCAAGTTTCTCCTTTATCCTTTCATTACCCGTATCTAATTTCAGCGCCTTTTCCCAAAAGATTCTGGCTTTCCCCCTCTTGCCAAGGGCGTTAGCAATATCTCCCAGGTGATCGAATATTATGGCATTTTCCTTCTCATAGAGGATCGCCCTATCGAGGAGCTTCTCAGCTTCTCTGAGTCTACCAAGTTTGTAATATACCCAGCCGAGGCTATCGAGAAAAGCACCGTTTTCCGGTTCCGATGCTACAGCTTTTTCCAGCATTTCCAGCGATTCCTGAAGCCTTATCCCCATGTCAGCGAACATATATCCGAGGTTGTTGAGAACTAAAGCGTTATCGGGATCTATTTGAAGCAGCCGCTTGAAAGTCTCCACCGCTGGATCGAATAGCCCCATTTTCTCAAAGGTGCTACCGAGCTCGAAGAGGTAATCGGTGTTATCCGGATCGAGTTCTACCGCCCTCTTGAATGATGTAATTGCCTCCTCCATATTGCCATTTTCCTTAAAAGCAAGTCCAAGGAAGAAGAACACCTCACTGCTGTCGGGCAGCACTCTGGTACCCTTTTTGAGGACATCTATAGCCTTCGCAAGATCTCCTGCGTCCATATAGGCATACCCTGCGTTTACCCATCCATCAGTCCTGGAGCTATCCGCATCCACCAGGGACTCGAAGGCCCTCGCTGCCATATCCAGCTTCTTTACATCCAGAAAAGACCTGCCGAGATAATAGTAGTAATCGACTGCAGAGAGTTCCCCCCCAAAAACCTTGTCCATGGAAACCTTAGACTTTTCGGAGTTCCCCTGCTCATAGTAGAGCATCGAGAGTGCACCATGTGCCGAAAGGTCGTCAGGATCCAGCAAGACAAGCTCCTCAAACTTTTCCGAAGCCTTGCTAAGCTCACCTGTATGGATGTAAGCCATTCCGAGTCTTCTTATCAGGTTTGCACTCCTCGGATTAAACTCTGAGGCCCTCCTGTAGAC
>CAZTBA010000132.1:9236-13963 GCA_964611725.1 uncultured bacterium | reverse complement strand
GGATAGCGGTTAGATGCCTGAGTAGAGGTGAGCGTGCTTAAGAAATCGGCGTACTGCTCCTGACTTATCTCGTATTTCATGCAATAAAAGGCGGCATGGCCCTTCGGGTAGGTGGCGCCCAGTAAATCGGAGTCTCCCATGCCGCCATTCGCATTCTCTTCATTCCATTTGATGGCGCCTTGTGCCAGGGCATTTTCTGAGGTTATCTGGGAAAGGGAACCGGCTTCACTGCCAAATTCATTGAGCGTATTCACGCTGGCCGTGGTGTTCAGGTGCAGAGTAGCTTTGGGCACATACACCATCTCAATGGCAAAGACCTTTACTATGACGGCGTCGTCGTCGGAAAGGTAATTCGCGCCGTATTCCCAGCGGAGCTCTACACCGGAAAGGCTGTTGTTTCCGCTTCCACTTGAGCTGCTGTAGATAAACACACCCATACCGCGGTCTATGCCACTTATATTGGTGAGACCCACCGAACACTCGTAGTTTCCGGGAATGGTGTGATCGCTCTCCGTAGTGCTCAGGTAGGCGTGTTCCCAGTTGCCGCCACTCTCCTTATACTTCACGAACACCCAGGCCGCATCCCAGTTAGTAGCGTCCCTCCATGAGCTGTCCCAGGATAGGTCGAATTGGACGTAGGTGTAGTCCGACGAAGCGGGGACCTGACCGGTGAGGGTGGGTGTGCCCACAGTGATGTTGTGGGCGTGGGCAGACGGTACCATGGCTAAGGTCACAACGGCAGAAACCAGGAGACATATAGATCTTTTCATCATTTTACCTTCCTCCATAAGAAAGATTATAGATACTGAGATTCTGAAGCAATGGATCTGAGAAAGTAATCGTGTAACGATTTGTGGGTATAAAGAGATCCTGAAACAAGTTCAGAATGGCACTGAATGATTCTAACCCTGGTAAGCCGTCATGCCAGGCTTGTTTCGGCATCTCATAAAATCCGTGTCGAACTAATCCTTCATAAATTTTAGCCAATTAGTTCAGCTATCTATTGTCTTGTCCAAAAAACGAGGCCCTCACCTCCCTGCAAGGTCAAATCACACCGAAAAAAGGGCTACCATTTTCGATCCTTTGGTAGCCCGGCTATCATAGCTCAGATCAAACCCACACTGCCGCCGCCTCTGCCCTCAGAGCTTTAGATCCTGAGGCTTTGCGCGATGCTCCCTTTCAGAAGTCTTGCCCTTTCGAGATCTTACACTGTAAATCTTAGTCGGATAAGAAATCCTGCTAACGATTCTTTTGGAAAAACAATCGGCAGGGTTACAGCTCTTAACACCTCCCGATAAGTCTAAACAGGATTTCCCAAAAAGCCAGTGATCTAATGTATTATAGGAAATTATCCGGTCTTGTCAAGTTTTTTCCTGTTTTCTCCCTGAAATTCTTGTGGTGACTGTTGCAGGCACGTTAAATAATGAGATCCTGAAACAAGTTCAGGATGACGCTAGGAGGAGCTGCTTCCGGTACACTACTATGGCGCATCTGGCAAACTGTCATGCCGAACTTGTTTCGGGGTCTCCTAACCTGAAAAGTGATTTAATACCATTTTGCGTTCTACAAAGTAACGGAGGATTCTTCAGAGACGTCCCGACGGGGCGTCTCTACATGAAGACCCATATTGATCTTCAATCATACTTGCCGTACTGCTCAACCAACTGGCTGACCCTGCGGATCCTTTCCCACCTCGCCCCCGGAGGCACCTGATCCGCCACCCCCAGTACATAGCATGGCTCGCTCCGCATCACCTCCAGCACCTGGATGACGAAGGCGTCAAGCTCCTGGTCGCTGATCAGATCTGAGAAATATAGTCCGGGCAGACCACCCCAGATGATTGTTTCTTCTCCGGCCCGGGACCGGATTTCACCGATGTCGAGGTCCCCGACCGGCGCGGGTGTCATCGATTCGAGGACCGAGAATCCGGTAGAAGCTACTTCCCGGATCAGCCCCTTGAGCGTCCCGTCCATATGTATGAAGGAATACTTGCCCGCAGCCTTGATCTTACGGTTCCAGCGTTCCTCATAACTCCGCATGTATTTTTCGAATAACCTTTTGCCGACGACCTCTGCGGAGAGATTCTCCGGGATCATCAGGCATTCGGCGGGGGAGTTCAGGGCCAGTTCCGCAGCTTCATCGGCCTTCCGTTCCATCAGGGCTATGGTCTCGTCGAACTCGTCCGAGGCCTCGGAGATAGTGTAGGTGACAGACTGGATGCCTGCCAGCAGGGCCACCATTTCCATAATGGGACTCTTGGGCAGATAGCACAGAACCAGGCCGTTGTCGCCGATCAGCTCGTAGCGCTCCTCGGCCATCCCGTAATCGGGCTCGTAAAAGGTGTGCTCATACCAGTAGCGGATGGCAGGCAGATCCCGCCAGCTCTTGACGAAATATTCCCGACGAGCCCAGCAGTATGACTCAGGCAGATATATCTCCATCTCCTGCAATTCGCCAGCCGGTGTCTTTACGCGTTTGAATCGCACATCATCTTTGACTTCCTCTTCAATCTCTATGCCATCGTAGACCGTCTTAAACGGGAAATAGCCCTGCAGATAGAACCCGATTCCCAGATCGCGGTGTAACTGGAATATGCCATTTCCCTCATATTTCTCGGGCATAAGACCCTGACACCTGAGACTGCTGATCCAATAGGAGAGGTCCCCGAGCCAGGGCACCATATCTGATTTTTCCCCGTCAAGCACGGCCAGAACACGACTGCGGACGCTCATAAGAGTAGATCCTCCCATGTCTTGAACACCTGGTAGATGTTCTCAGGTTTGGCGCCCGCTCCGAACTCGCACTGGGCGATCACGCCACCGTTCTGATACAGCGATTCCTTGGCCCTCTTTACAGCATTGACGACATCCGCCGGGGTCCCGAACGGCAGGGTGTGCTGGCGGTCGATCTCCCCCCAGAAGGTGAGCTTTCCCCGGAATTGCCTGCCGAGGTTTTCCAAATCCATGCAAAAAATCTGCGCATTCAGTGCGTCAAGTCCCATCTCCACGAGATCCGGTATGATGTCCGCTATGTAGCCATCCGAGTGCATGAAGATATACTTGCCATGGCTGTGTGCGATGTCAATATAGTCCTTGTAGAGGGGCTTGAAGATGCTGCGCCACATGCCCGGAGAGATCAACATAGCCCGCTGAGTCCCCCAGTCATCCATGAAGGACAGAGCGTCAACGTCGGTAGCAGCCCAGATCTCCAGCTCCTGAAGATAGAACCGGTGCATCCTGTCGAGCAGCAGGAATAGCTCCTCAGGTTGCTCCACGAGGTCGACGAACAGGTTTTCCGATTTTCGGATGAACTGTAGCCTTTCGAACGGCCTGGGACAACATCCGGACAGCACAAACTTGTCCGTATCCCTGCAGAACGAATTGACCGCATTCACATCAACGCTCAGAAATTCGACCGGGGGATTCACCTGGTCCGCATCCTCCCATCTTTTCAGCAGCGGCTCTTTGACCTCGCCGACCACGCCACGTTGCCGGTTCTCAAAGATGCACCCCCACTCGTCGACAAAGGTTCCGGGAGTATAACGATCACCTACTGTCTTCACTTGCTCTTTGAGAAAACCCGGGGACGAGGCGATGTCGTCAGGGAATCTGTCCCGGATCTCAGCCAGCTCTACCGGATAGTGCTCGTTGGCCCAGGGCAGGAGCCACAGTTGCCGTGGAATTCGCATGGGTGAGGCGAATTCCAGGGTGCTTACTACCAGTTCTCGTGAGGTCATATCTTCTCTGTTTTCTCTTCTGAGTGTTCTGGGCAAATTCTTTTCGCTGTTGCGGTATTGGGGATGCCCTGGCGGGGCATCTCTACATTAAGACTCAGGTTGCATTACAGCAGGATAGTATGAGAATTTGGGAGTCATCCCTCCGGTTTTTCCTCTTCCTTTTTACGCCCGCTCATTGCGAAGGCGATGGCGGCAACGGCTGTTGCAGTGAGGATTTCGATGAAGAGGATATCTTTGCGTATCGCTCCCCAGTGCCCTGCCATATCCCAGATCGGACAGAATCCATAATATTTGCCAGTTTCGATCTGTGAGGGTTCATAAGGCTCGCAGAAGACAAGGAGAGTTAAGACAACTATAGCATAAGCTATTAAGACAACTTTTCGGGCTTCGTTTAGCCTCATCTTATCTCCCTTTATTGGGTCGTGAGCCCCTTTACAGTCTTGCCATCCAGCCTTCCAATCACCTCTATCATTAGCTTCGTTGCATGGTCGTAGTCCTCGCGCCGGAGGATCCCCACATGGCTGTGGATGTAGCGGGTAGGTACACCAATGGTAAGCGACGGAACTCCTCTTCGTGAGAGATGAATGCTGCCACTGTCGGTACCGCCTCCGGAGATGGAGCTGAAGTGATAGGGGATATTCTCCTCCTCTGCGATCGAGATTACCAGGTCCCGAAGCCGTCGGTTGGGGATCATGCTGCCATCGTAGATCAGGATCGAGACACCGGCTCCCAGCGCCTCGGTTGCCTGGTCGCTGCTGCCGGGGGTATCCCGGGCGATGCTGACTTCGAGGGCAAAGCCTACGTCTGGGTCCACACTGTAGGAACTGGTGGTTGCCCCTCGAAGTCCCACTTCCTCCTGGGCGGTGCCCACGCCGAAGACAGTATTTGGGTGTTCGGTCTCCGACAGGGCCCTGAGAACGTCCACGATCATTGCGCAGCCCACCCGATCGTCCCACGCTTTACCCATGTACAGGCTTCCGTTGTTCATGGC
>CAZTBA010000132.1:0-9226 GCA_964611725.1 uncultured bacterium | reverse complement strand
GCACAATGGGATCACCCGGACGGACACCCAGCTCCTTCCGGACGTCGAAATCGGTGGCTACACCTACATCGATATACATATCGTCCACTTCGAGGAGTTTCTTCTTCTCATCAGGTTTGAGGTCATGCGGAGCTTTCGATCCGATCACGCCAACGACGTCACCCTTTGAGGTCCGGACGATCACCCGCTGTGAGAGAAGCACATGCGGCCACCAACCGCCGAGGGTCTGGAACTTGATATAACCCTCTTTGGTGAACCCCTTGACCATGAACCCGATCTCGTCCATATGCGCTGCCAGCATGATTTTGGGGCCATCCGCGCTGCCCCGCTTCCTGGCGATCATACTGCCCAGGCGGTCGTAAGATATCTCGGCCAATGGTGAGAGGTGCTTCGCCATGATTTCGGCCACTTCTTCTTCGAAACCGGGAAGTCCCACTGCCTCAGTGAGCTCCTTGAAGAGCTTTTCGGTATTGTCCAGCCTGTGGGCTTTTGGACGGACATTGGTTGAGTGTTCCATAATGTGACCTCCCCGTTTTGTTGCGTAGTAGCACTTTCAAATCCCATCGTCTGAAAACAGAAAAACCCTGTCCAGTTTCTGCTGACAGGGCATTCCCAAATCAGCATATGGGAAACCCTTTATTTGGACGAAGTCTTTCCAAGCAATAGCCCATATGAATGAGCTCAGAGCTTTTAACTCGTGTTTCTCAGAAACCCCTGCCCTTTTGCTGAAGGTCTTCTGAAACCTCTTCGTGATTTCATCACTGATCAGAGGACGTGATTCATATTGATAAGGAAATCAATGAGGTTGGCTATTTCCCGCGGACACACTCAGGAGAAATGGAACTATTACCATTTCGCCTTTGAGTTTATCCAGTAACCGACACAACTGGGATTAAGGATCTCTGATATAAGCCTGTTGATCTGATCTTCTATCTTCCTGGCCACGCAATCTGGATCGTAATTATCACAGTTTTTCCTATTGCAGAAGTCAATTGGATTCGAACACATGTTCCTCCTCATGTGTTCGAAAGTATTGTCTATTTTCCTCTTCATGGTAGTAATGTCGAAATTGCTCCCAAATTCTGCCCTCCCGGCTTTGACGGCTTCCTCGAAAAGGATCTGATGGAGTCGTCTAAGCTCGGTAAGGTCCATCCTTTTGATCTCTTCGTGAAAGTTTCCCTTCTCTCTGATTATCTTCAGTGCTTTTTCTCTATCTATGGTCCTCGCACCATAGGCCTTCATATGTATCTCCTAAGACCGTTCATTTTGTCGGCCAATAGTATCTCACGGCATTGGCCTATTTGTTCTGGACTACCTTATCTTTGGCTTAGTCTTCTTAGCTCAAAAATGGAAAAGCCCTGTTTAACTTGTGGTGACAAGGTCTCCTGAGATGACATACAGGTCCTTCTTTATCTAAGTCAAGTCCATTCCTGAGCGTTGGCCCGTATTTTATACGGTTCTGAGAATATCCATCAGGTTTGCAGGAATAATATAAAGAGAGTGAAAAATATGTCAAGCACGATTTTCCGGAAACAACTTGGGCCATTGGGCTTACCTGGCTTCCCTGATATTCTATGGGAAAGCTTCATTTTCAAAAAGAGGACCCATCGGCAATAGCCCGGTCAATGCGCGTGCGGTCTGAAGGGGATCGCTTATTGCAGACCCCAATACGAGGGCCAAATCGGCTGTCTGGAATTGTAGATATGAGAGACTGCATCATCAGCCGGATTTTCCATCCCGGAAGTAAAAGGTACTTGACAGGACAACCCGAGGTTTCTATATTGGCCTCGAATCTGAGGGCTTACATATTAAACGCTCATAGAACAATCAAATATTAAGAAGGGATACCGGAGGCCAAAGTGAGAAAATTAGCCCTTTTCATCTTACTGTTTTCACTGATCCTTGCCTGCTCAGATTCCACACTCGCCTCGGAACTCAGGGTTGTAGCGACAGTTCCTGAAAATGGTGCGATCGATGTCGATCAGTCCTTAACCGAGATCGTAGTTGTGTTTAGCGGGGCAGTGAAGCAGAACAGTTGGTCTTTTGTGACAACTGGCAAAGGGGAAATCCCGGAAATCACCAGCGGTCCTTACTTTACAGATGATCGAACGTGTGTTTTGCCGGTCATATTGAAACCCGGCACCGATTACAGTATCGGTATCAATAGCTCCGCGAAAAAGGGTTTCAAAAGCGCGATTGACGAGAGGATTTCCGTAACTCCTTACGTGCTCACATTCTCAACTGGTCGATCGAAGGCACGAAAGAATCGCGACGAAGTCAGGAGTACCGGCCAGCCGGAGTCCAAGGGTGATAAGATACCGCAAACCATGGTCTTTCAACGTGTGGCTGAACCCAGGGAACGTGCTTTCAGTCTGTTGGTTCCCAAGGGCTGGCAGGTAGAGGGTGGGATCTTCAGGGTCGATCCTACAGCCCAGGGTGGACCTGCTCAGTCCATCGCCGCCAAATTGGATTTCGCTGTAAAGAAGGATCGGGAGGGCACCGTGATGATACGTTGGCTCCCCGATGTGCTCTACTACGACGCCAGCATGTCTCCGGCCGGGCAGATGGGGTTGTTACCTCCCGGCAGTAATTACCAGGGGATGACCGTTTGCCCCCTGATGTCCGCCCAGCAGTTCCTGACACAGGTGGTCTTCCCATATGCGCACCCGCAGGCGAGCGGGGTGGAAGTCATAGAGCAGCGCAGTCTGCCCAAGGTGGCGCAGAAATACCAGCAGCGTGTGCAGGCACTTATGCCACAGGCAACCTTCAGTTACGATGCCGCACTTCTGACGGTCGCCTATCAGGAGGGCGGCGTTAGCTACAGGGAGAAGGTAATGGCCGTCATCGAGAACTGGGGTCAACTGGGTGCCGGGATGTGGGGAAACAAAGAGACCTTTTTCCTGCGGACTCCAGTCAAGGAGTTCAGTCAGTGGGAGCCGACTTTCAGTGTCATTCAAAATTCGGTTATGATAAACCAGCAATGGATTGCCGGGGAGATCCGGGGACAGATTGAACGCGGCAAGATCGTCCTGAGAACTCAGCAGGAAATCCAGCGAATTGAGCGGGAAATGGTGGAGCATCGCCAGAAGACCAATGCCGAAATTCACAACGATATGTTTTTGACCCTTACTGATCAGGAGGAATATGTCAACCCGTATACCAATAAAGTTGAGATGGGATCCAACCAGTGGCAGCATCGCTGGGTGAGCGAAAGCGGGGACGTGATTTATTCCAGCGACGAGAGCTATGATCCGAATCGGGACGTAAATCTGAACCGATCGGATTTCAAAAGGACTCCGGTGCGAAAGCGTTTCCCGCAATAGTCAGATAATTCTTACTGGGGTCATGTTGTTTTTCGTAAACCTCAAGCCATCGGCCATCAGGTTTCTGTTTTGGCCGATGGCCGATAGCTTACCGCCGAATGCTTCGAGGCAAGATTCAATCGGGCTATTTTTTTATGGATGGAAGAAGTAGTCTCATATTTAAACCAAATTAGTATTAGGAGATTTTGACTATGAGTGACACGTTTGCAATGTTAAGGGAACAGGCGCTGAAGAAGAGTGAATCTTGTAAGGACGAAGACTTTGTTATAAGGGGTTTATGGAAGACTGACTTACTTTTTAAGCCAAATGTCTTCGAGAGAACTTTTATGTACAGTTTTGTGCTGGCTCAAACTGTCGGGCAAGGGTGTTGTTATTGTGAAAAGGATTTAAAACTTGATGAATATTACATTGGCAAAGATGCCCGGGAGATTATTCCGGAGAAGTATTGCATCAGTATCGCTGTTCTTGACTCCATATTTTCCTCTATTCCTAAGCAACCCCAGCAGGTCTATGAGCTGAGAGGCAACTCTATTGAGAAGGCAATTGAGAGAAAATCCATCATCGTGAAAGAAGCTGAGGATTTACTTAAAGCTGAAAATCCCAGGGAAGCCAGCATTGTGAATGTGGGCGCTGTTGGAAATATAGTTAAAGATTTGAAAGAGAAGAACTACTCGGTTTTTGCGACGGATTTCGACGAGGCTATTATAGGTAAGTCACTCCATGGGGTGACAGTTGAGCATGGCTCTAAAACCCTTGAATACGTCGGGGATTGTGATCTGGCGATAATTACGGGAATGACTATCTCAACGGATTCCTTAGATGAAATAGTTGAAACGGCAAAGAAGCATAATACGAAACTTCTGGTGTTTGCTGAAACAGGTGCCAATTTCGCCGAGGAATATTGCCAGACTATCGGGATCGATGTCGCTGTCTCAGAACAGTATCCTTTCTACATCTTTCAGGGAGTCAGCACGATTGAGGTTTACAGGAGGGAATAGTTTTGCTCGAAAACTACTTTGTCCGGGGAGGAATCTTCTCGACAGGTGGAGCGGACCTATCGGAAATTCTCGAAAAACACGGCACCCCCTTTTACCTGTATTCCGCGGATGTAATCAGAGATAAATACCGAAAGTTGAAACGTTATTTCCCTTCATTTGATATCTCCTATTCGTTTAAGGCGAACCCCAACTTATCGATCTGTAAGCTACTGCTTTCCTTAGGGGCGAACGCAGATATTAGCTCTCTGGGCGAGCTGAAAGCAGCCCTGGAAGTCGGATTCAGTCCGGAAAATATATTCTTTGTCGGCCCCGGAAAAACTGAGGAAGAGATACTATATGCTATCGAGAAGGGAATATACGCCCTGATCGCTGAGTCCTCATCCGAGCTTCAACTAATCGAGAATATTGCCGAAAGGCTGGGTAAACATGTTGATGTGCTATTGAGGATCAATACTTCCGAAAACCCCAATTCTTCGGAGGTAATGGTCGGAGGATCGAGCAAATTTGGTTTTGATGAGGAGAAGGTGGTTGATCAGGTCCTTGATCTAAAGCTCAAATATGTGAGGCTAGCAGGGGTCCATATATATTCTGCAAGTCAGGTCCTTGATGCAGGTTTTATCTGCGAGCATATCGAAAACGTTCTGGAGATATCTCTAAGGCTTTCAAGGGAAATAGGTTTCCAAATAAAATGTATTGATTTCGGAGGTGGTTTTGGCGTCCCCTATCGGTCGGAAGAGAGAGAATTGGATTTGGAAAGGATATCGGAGAGGACAAATCATCTACTAAAGGAATTCGAAGGGCCTCTATCAGGCTGTCGTCGTTTATTCGAGATCGGACGTTACTTAGTGGCTGAGTCGGGGGTATTTGTGACGAAGGTTGTCAGGGTCAAGGAATCGAGGGGAAGATATTTTGTCATTACGGACGGTGGCATGAACCATTTAACGAGACCGGTGTTTATGAAAGTGGATCACCCGGTGAAGATATTGAACAAGATTACTTCGGAAGGCCACGGGGAGTTTGATGTCTGTGGGCCATGCTGCACCCCGCTCGACGTGATAGGAAAAAATGTTAAGCTCCCTATGCCTGAAGAAGGTGATATCATAGGCGTTTTTAATGCGGGGGCCTATGGGTATACTTTGAGTATGATAAACTTTATGAGTTTCGGATGGCCCGGGGAGATAATGGTTGATAAAGGCAGTACTTACGTAATTCGAAAACCCAGAAGACCTGAGGACCTTTTGGGGGATCAGATCCCTCCATTGTAGGGTCCCTTAATATAATCGTTGCAGATCTTCAGTATCAGATTACTGTCCCATCCGGTATCACGGAGTTCTTTGGTATAACGACGATCCCGTCACGGATAATATAGCTTTCCTCTTCGCGGTCCGGTCCCCCCTCATGGGAGTTTATTACAACCCCATGACCGATGTAGGTATTCTTGTCGATTATCGCACGCTCGATACGGGCTTCCTCCCCTATACCTAAATGGGTTCGCCGCATTCTGAAGTTTCCCGCCCTTGCCTCCTCATCTTCGTAGTAGTCGGCCCCCATCATTACTACGCGTCGCAGCTTTGCACCCGGTCGTACAACGCTACGGAGCCCGATTATACACCCCTTGATATCTGCCTCACATAGACGGCAACCATCCGCTACCACCGAACGGCTGACTTCACAGCCGTCTATCCACGAAGGCGGCAGGAAACGGGAGCGGGTGTATATGGGACGGTTGGGATCATAGAAATCGAAGGGCGGATCCGGCTGCGTCAGGGCAAGGTTGGCCTCGTAGAAAGCTGAGATAGTGCCGATATCCTCCCAGTAGCCGTCGAAGGGGAAGGCATAGACATTCACTGATTCTATGGCGACCGGGATGATCTGTCGTCCGAAGTCCTCACCGGGTATCTCCTCCAACAGCCGGGCCATCACATCCGTACGAAAGATGTAGATTCCCATCGAGGCCAGATACGGCTTTCTCTTCCCCTGATCGCTTTCCAGACCTTCAAGCTCTCCCTCTTCCCGGGGCTTCTCCCGGAAGGTGATGACGCGTCCTTCATCATTGGTTTTGAGAATGCCATAGCGAGGGGCATCCTCCGCTGATATGGGAATGGCGGCGACTGTGACATCGGCCCTGTTTTCCCTGTGGAATCGGGCAAACTCGTTGTAGTCCATCCTGTAGAGGTGATCGCCAGCCAGAACCAAGATATCCTCCGGATCGCGGCTGAGCAATCGTTCCATCTGCTTACGGACCGCATCCGCTGTCCCCTGGTACCAGTCAGTGCTGGTAAGGGTCTGCTCGGCTGGGAGAAGTTCGACGAAACCTTTGGAAAAGACGTCGAACTTGTAGGTCTGGTAGATGTGGCGGCGGAGTGAAGCCGAGAGGAATTGGGTGAGGATGAAGATTCGGTCAATGCCAGAGTTGATGCAGTTGCTGATCGGTATGTCAATCAGGCGGTATTTGCCAGCAAGGGGCACAGCAGGTTTGGCTCGCAATTTAGTCAATGGATAAAGGCGGCTTCCCCGTCCACCCCCGAGGACGATTGCCAGTACGTCATTTAGTGCCACTGCATCCCTCCTTCATTGTGTTCGAAAGCGTTTTCGTGAGGGAACCACGGCTGCGCTGATCGCCGGATTTTGTCAAACTCAATAAACTCCGGTCTGATATCCCTCCTCTAACATCGCCAGGAAATTATGGACCGGGACATAGTTGGCAACCGAGTTCCCTGTTCCCAGGGCCCAGCCGCCGCCAGGCGCACACTTCTCTATCAGAAAGCGGGTGTGGGCGCGGACTTCTTCCTCGGACATCCGGCATATCTTGTCCATATCGAACCCGCCGAGAAGGGTAATCCTATCGCCATATCTCTCTTTGGCTTCCCATACCGGTTCGATCACATCCTCAAATGAATGTCTCGCGTCCCATCCACAGTCGATGATGTCTTCCATAACTTCGATGAGGTTGCCGCAAGCGTGCAATATTATCGGCTTGCCGTGACGGTGGACGGTTTCAACAAGTTTCCTGTAATGCGGGAACAGATGTTTCCGATATATTTCGGGGGACAGGAGAGTTTGGGTCTTGAAGCCCATATCGTCCCCGAGCAACAGCGCACCTACCACATCAAACGAAGCAAGGGCGTCAAAATACTCGATGATCCGTCCCGCAACCGTCTCAAACATATCGCCGACAAATTGTTCATCGTCGTAGAGCAGATAGCTAACTCCTTCATATCCGAGCAACCACATGACATTCTCGAGGATCCCACCCGGTCCCATCGAGATGACCTTCATGCCTTCCGGGAGAAAATCAGTAACCCTTTGCAGCGGCGAATAGTCGATAGTTGACATGACCGGCCAGGGGTACTTCTCAAAATCCTCGCGGTTGGCAATCGTGCAGGAAGCTGCTGTTATGTATGACCTCTCGCCCTGGAAGGTCATAGCTTTGGGCCTCTCTTTCTGTGGGAAGCCGAAGTTCCTCGCTCCTGCATTCACATAGTCATAGCCCAAAGAGAACATATAAGTTATGTGCTGCTTTAGAGCCCATTCCTCAAGTTCACGGTCGCTCAGCCCCTCTCCTTCATTTGTGCCACCTTTGCCGATAGCGCGCAGAACTTCAGCCCCGATATTTGAAAATATCTCGAAAAATGGAACCCTGTCAGGAGTGCCCTGGCGTTTCAGGACTTTCTCAATCCGCCCAAAGTCAGGTTTGGGCTTGATTTTTAACTCTCTAAAGGACATAACAATCTCCTCTCTCTGAAATTTTGTCCAGAAATCTATCCCTTACTCAGGGGACTCCTTTTCGGATTACATTTCATGGATCTCCACTTCGTTTGGGGCAATCGAGGCTCTTGAGTTGAAAATATTGCAGAATTGAACGGGATTTTGATTCTGTTGATTAAATCACCGGAGGGACGATCCAGTCCTGTATTTCCCGAGAACTTCTCAATAGCTTACATTATCCATGACCTGCTGGGTTATAGATCCTTCCTGTGTGAGGGCGAAGACGACCGTGTTTACGAGGAACTGCTCATGACGGGCCCCGTCGCCATACGCCCTGTTTATGTATCTTTCGTAATCCCCGGTCTCTATCATTGCCACGAGACGTCCATCAATTATTATACCTCTGATAAATTGATCGCTTCCGGCACCCTGGCTATCATTTGCGGCGGGAGGACCGTCCAAGTCGAAATAGCAATGATATATGGGATGATCATGAGGAAGTCTCTCGAAATTCCAGTGAAGATCGTATTCCTTGCCAACCGCAGCGAGTGCATCCTTAAACATATTCTGGGAGGAGATCAGCTCGCCCCTGTGTTGTATGTCGGTCTCGTAAAGGCTATCCCAGGGATGGGTGTACCCCATCTCAATGAAAATGAACCCACCGTGTGTGAGATAATGTCCAAGATTCTCGGATTCAGACCGTGAGAGCCAAAAAGGTCGCCCCTCAGGACTGACGAAAACCCAGGGTATAGTCAGAAGATCATGTGAATCGAATGTGGAATATCCCGTGACATCCGTCTTTATCTCGGTGTATCTGTTCATGGACTGAACCACACGGCGGATATATCCATTAATATTGCCCCACTGAGAGGTCATATTCTTACTGTAAGCTACGGTGAGGTGCAGGTAGCCTTTGATACGCTTCTTGTCTGCGGGATCCTGAATCACCATAGCTTTGTACCTTCCGGTATCTAAGGCCTCTATATCGAGCATCTCTAAGGACATATCGACGACATCTTTGGCTTCCTTTGCCCCAAAGACTTCGGAAGCTAAGGAGATCGGTTCAAGTTCGGTCCCCGAGATGAATACACTCCTTCCGACATCTATCTTTGTCTTGGCCAGGCTCTCCATCACCTTCAGGGTCTGGACCGCTACTGAGACCTGCCTTCTGTCAACTTTCGCCTTCACAAAGACAAC
>CAZTBA010000131.1:4921-13970 GCA_964611725.1 uncultured bacterium | reverse complement strand
GAGTTGAACGACGCTGACGAGATTCTGGAACGGTACCGTCACGTGGTCGACGGATACGTCGTCTACGATACCGAGGATGTAAAGCAAACGCAGAACTTGGCGCTCACTCTCGCCGGACTGGACAACCTGCTGCCGGTTGGACCCGATCAGGAGGAATGGATGACCCGTCACGGCATCCCGAAGCGGGACGACCTGCGCGGCAGATTCTCGGACGACTGGGATGCAGCCGAGTGGGCCATCGACAACCTTTGGCCACGCTGCTACAAGAAGATCTGCGCCGACTTCTGTGTCCACGGACCCGGCAAACACGCGATTGGCGCTGGGCTGACGGATTTCATCGTCCGCAACAAAGGCATGTCGCTCGACCTGCCGCGCTGCCGCACCCACCGTCGCTCGTTCGCACTGTATGATCGGATGATGGAGTCAGGCGAGCCGCCGGGCGTACAGATGGCTTGGCATTGCATATGGGAGCAGGAGAAGGAGTACGTGATTGCCGCCGCACGACACGGCTACTTCGTGCTCTGCAGCACGGGCACACCGAACATGAGCGTACACGGCGGTGTGGGCGACCCGGACAAATCGTACACGCAGCCGTTGCCCAACCGCAAGGCCTGCAAGGCCAAGAAGGACAAGGTCTACGTATGTTTCTACAACAGCGACGGCGACGCCACTTGGGCGATGCACAACCTGCACTCCAACAACTGGCTTGCGCCCGAACGCGGCAAGTTCAAGTTCGGCTGGGGTTTCCTGCCGCTCATGGTCAGGATCATGCCCGCACAGCTTCAGTACTACCACGAGACGAAGACGGAGAACGACTGCTTCTGGGGGCCGTCCTCTGGTGCGGCGTACACATACTCACACGCCTGGCCGCGCGATCTGGTGGACATGTACCTGCGCGAGACCCGTCAGCTTCTCGATCAGAGCGGGCAGAACGGCTGCAACATGGTGAACTGGAACCTCCAGGACTGGTGGCGCGAGGTCGAGGACGACGAAGCGATACGGCGTGAGCAGGAAGCACTGAAGTCGGGGCCGGGGCTGGTCTGCGGCCTTGGCGGATCGCCATATGCGAAGAGCTATACGAGCGGCCCGATCCCGAAACTGCACTCGGTCCACATCGCCAACGTCGGCAGAGACAATTCCGGCGATATAATCCGGTTCGCTAAGGAGTGCCCGACGCGACCGGCATTCATGTTCCTCTTCGCACAGATATCGGTGGGTATCTGGAAGCAGCTCGAATCTGAGCTCGACACGTTCGCTAAGCACCCGGAGATCGAGATACTCTCCATGGACGAGTTCTTCCTCACGCTTCAGGATGCGATCAAGCGCGGCCTGGTCGGCGATGAGCTGTACGAGCTTACGGATGCACTGGCTGAGACCTGGCTGAAGGCCCCGGGAAGGCACCGCCTGCCGCTCTGTGAACGGCTGGCCGAAGAGCTATCTATCGTGGCGCACTCCGACCCGGCCGAGCGCAGACGAAATCTCGCCGACGCGGCGTGGACGGAACTCGTCTCCCGGGAGATCGAGGGTGTCGCACGCGATCGGGAGAGGTTCATGACGCGTTGGGAAGGACGCACGCCACCGGGCGACGATGAAGAGGCCGACGCACTCCTCTACGTCGCGTTTACGGTTGCGTGGACGGTGTTGCGCGCCGCAATCGAAGCGCAGGGTATATACGGCAACCACCGAACGCAGTGCCTGAACGACTTCAAGCGAACCTGCGGCGACATCGTCGATACTACACCGTTCGACCGCCTATTTGCTGCATGGGAGAATTGGGACGACGGTGCCCCGAGCGTGGAAGAGATCACCGATTGGATCGATGGGGTTGCGGCGGAGGCAAAGAAGCTGTGCGACGCTTTAGGTCCCGGTGAAGGTGAAAAGTTCACCAACTGGCCGCCGCGAACGATCTGACGCGCGGCGAAGTACGATAACCGGGCGGAGATCAGTGAAAGATTGATCCTATGCTTCTGTTTTCTGGCGATTGTTGTGGTTTGAGTAATTTCTGTTGCTTGTTTCTGGAACCTCACCCCCATCCCCTCTCCGCTCGCGGAGAGGGGGGCTTTCACCCTTGACTGAGGGAAAGACAGGGGCTAAGCCAGGAGGAACAGGTATCGAAAAGCCACAAAGGCATTTCAAAGATTGCTTAAGCGTCATGGCTGTTTTAGGAACTCCAGGATCTTTCTATTTACCATCTCCGCCCGTACAATTGTTAGGTCGTGACCGGCATTGGGAATAATCTCTGTTTCTATCTGAGGGGCCACCTTGTTGAGGCGCTGCACCGCTTTCTGAGCGGAGTAGATCTTTTCGTTCTCACCGACCAAGAAGAGCGCGGGTACCCGGATACTCTGTAATTCCTTATCTTCCAGAACAGTCGGATGGACGAGCATTTTGAATTTAAAGCATTTAAGTCCTATAATGGCATCATCGATCATTTCTCTGACCAGCATCTGGCTGGCTTCGTCATCTTTATGTGCCAGGTCCTCGAACAACCAGTTTACCATTATTCTTCTCATAAAATATCGATGCGGTATAGCCGATAGAATGCCCCGCCATGCCCATTCTCCCGGAAGGGGAAATATCGTGGCAACCGGCGCTAATAAGACGATTTTATGGAGCCGGTAAGGAGAGCGGAGTGCATATTGACTCGTCAGCCACCCTCCATAGGATAGTCCTACAAGATTGATATTGTCTCCAAGCTCAAGAGTGACAAACAACTCATCAAGCCAGTTCACAAAATCATCAGGGTCCTTAAAGGCCCGTGTATATACACTTCGCCCGAAGTCATAAATATTGTCCACGGCATAAACTCTGTAACCTTCGGATAGGGATTCGATATTCGGCATCCACAACAGCGATGTGGCACCTGCTGAAGGAAGCAGCACTATTGGCTGCGCATCGACTGGACCACTGATGCGTACGAAGGTTTGACCGTAGGAAGTCTTTACAGTTCTGGACTCCGAGCCGACTGGCCACTTCTGCGCCCTCATATCATAGTGTTTCAGGTACTTCTCTTTTGCTTTTGCCGATCTAAAAGGGTGATAGTCCGGTATCTCTGTCACGTCCGGTTCCGAAAATAGCGACACAGCAATCCAGACAACGATAGCTGCCGCCAATATCGCAATCGTTCCGCAGCCAATGAGAAAAAACTTCAGGATCGGCTTCTTCTTTGTCTGATCTGCGTTCATGTGTTATATTCCTACAGTATGCCTAACGGGCTGCGAGATGAGTGGCGTCCCGTGCATTCCGACTCAAGCACGGTGCGAAGCCGCAAAGCGGTGCGCAACGCCACTTAGCATAGGTCATGCTGCCTATATGCCGTCTTATATTACGGCAAAACGGATTTTCCTCTGTCCCTGTAAAATGAATACAATAACTCAGGCAAATGCAAATCAAATATTGGAATCCGCAAATTAGTCAAGTTTCAGTGATGTTGTTAGGTTTTTGTTCATGGCACCTGAGGAGATTATTGAAGATCGTTTCTACGAGAAAAAGTCGAGACAGCCAAATAGGAGATTGGTTAAGAGGAGGACAAAGTGGACATTAATCTGGGTGTTAAAGCGAAGGCACATGCCCGCAGGGCAGGTACCCCATGGATCGAAGAATCGAGTCTACAACTATCGCCAGGCCCACACCTTTTTCTGGACTGGCGGTTCGTCCTTTCTGGCGAATTGGGTTTAATTGGCCCATACTGGGCTTCGGAGGAGGGTCAGCCTATCCCGCTCCGTGTTTGGGAAGTGGATGAATGGAAAGACCGACCCATTGAGGCGAGATATGTTCCCCAGGACGTACCACAGGGAATACGGATTGTGGCTCAAAAAGGAGATAAAGAAGAACCCTTTCCTCCTGGTGGGCCTCCGGGATCGCGTATAGTTTATGATGAAGGAATCTATCGGACATGGTATAAGCCACTTGAAAACGGGAGTCAAAGTGCACTGCGCTATGCGGAATCAAAGGACGGATATGAATGGGAAAGAGAAACTGAGTGTAAATTCGATTGGAGTGCCTGTCCGGAGGTAAAAGGTCAGGAAAGACCGGAAATATTTATCGATCCTTCAGCGCCGCCGGATGAGAGATTTAAGATGTTCTTTCGAGCAGGTATCCCGGGGGGAGATGAGGAAAAAAAGAGAATAATAGAGGAGTTTCGGCGCACAAGACCCAATGATATCTATCCAGCCGTTGGAGAGTCACTCAAACATCTTGCGGGTATGTACGGAGCCATCTCTCCTGATGGAATACACTGGAAGGCTATCCCGGGCCCTCTGGCAATACACTATAGCGATACCACGAATGTTGTCTATTACGACCAGCAGCTCAAGCGGTACGTCTGGTATGCCCGATGTAACTGGTATTATGGAAGGCGCTGTATCGGAAGGGCCGAAACTGATGATTTCCGCTGTTGGCCTGGTCCCGAAATGCTTGTTTGGCCTTCCACATATCTCCCTCCAACCGACGATTGGTATACTAACAGCAAGACCTTGTATCCGGGAACGGTCGATCATCACCTCATGTTTCCTGCGCTCTATCATCACGCCGACGACAGCTCTGAACTGATGCTCTTTTCGAGCCCGGATGGTATGATCTGGTCTGAAGTACCTGGGGGACCTGTCGTTTCACCCGGAGTGACGGGGGCCTGGGATGGTGGATGCATCTTTGGCGGTCTTGATTTGATCCCGCTTCCCGGCAATCAGGTAGCATTGCCCTATCATGGCTATCTTTATCCACACAAATATCCCAGAAATAGATTCACAATGAAGTCACAGACAGCATATGCACTTTGGCCTGAAGGGCGTCTCAGTGCACTTGAAGCGGCAGAAACCGCCAGATTTACCACTCTGCCGTTGATATTCGAGGGAAAGAATTTGGTATTGAACGTGCAGACCAAGAGAGCCGGTCACGTGCTCGTAGAAGTAGTTGACAGTACGGGTTATCCTTTGCCCGGACGCAGCTTTGACGAGGCTGACCCGATAATTGGAGACTATTTCGATCGTGTGGTGACATGGAAGGGAGAAGCAGATCTCAGAAAACACCCCGGTCAATCTATAATGCTGCGATTCCGCTTAAGAGAAGCCAAGTTGTTCGCCTTTGAGTTTAGATAATTCCC
Source organism: uncultured bacterium (assembly GCA_964611725.1). Classification (GTDB taxonomy): domain Bacteria; phylum Latescibacterota; class CAZTBA01; order CAZTBA01; family CAZTBA01; genus CAZTBA01. The sequence continues at coordinate 8,869 of CAZTBA010000131.1, read as the reverse complement.
GCACCATTCAAAAGGACCTGCTTAAGACGAACCAAAAGGATCTATGTAAAATGACCGTACTTTGGATTAAGATGTCCGATCCGTAGGAAAAGTTATTGACTTCGGTAAATAGTTTTTGTATGATAAAACTGTCTTTATTTGGATTTGTTGGACAGATATCGCCAACGGATTGAGTCTATAGGAGTTTGAGATCATTTGAGACAGACCGGATTTTTTGGGCACATGATGTCAAAAGTTAATGAGGGTTATTATGGAAGACAGATGGCTCTCAGTAGATGAGATTGCGACTTATCTCGGAATCAAGAGGGATACTGTCTATAAATGGGTCGGGCGAAAGAACATGCACTGGTTTCAGAAGGTGATTTTACATCTCCAGAGTTTCCCGCTGTTCGGACAAATGTTGGTGCTGTCATATCTTCCGAAATTTATCTTCCAGAACCATATGAATATGGTGGGCAAGCACTAGGGTTATAGCTGAAAACGATAATGGCAGAACAGGCGAATATATTTGGGACAGAGAAACCGTCTTGCGATGTCAGAAACATCCAGCTAAGTATTTCGTTTTAGATGTCAGCATTTTCGTGTAACATTAAAATCCAGAAGCACTATTAGGATGCTTTAGCTTACCCATAGAAAATCCGGTGCACAGTGAAGACAAACGGAACAATAAGGACAAAGAGAATTATGAAAATAGAACGAATACTCAAGGAGTTCAGAAAAGAGGTTGAAAAGTTATATGGTGAAAGGTTAAGGAATATCATTCTTTACGGCTCATGGGCAAGGGGTGATGCAACGGAGAAATCCGATATAGATCTGCTAATCGTCCTCGATGGAAAAGTTGTCCCCGGTAGAGAGATAGACAGAATGATAGAAATAATAACGGACATAAATCTGAAATACGCTGTGCTTATATCCGTCTATCCTATCTCTGAAGAAGACTATCTTAAAATCAATAGTCCTTTGATGATAAACGTGCGTAGAGAAGGAATACCTGCATGAAAGAGATAGCTTCTCTTATACAAAAGGCTATAAGATATCTCAGAAGCGCTGAAATACTTCTTAAAGAGGATGACTATGAATCTTCAGTATCAAGAACATATTATGCTATGTTCTACTCTGCTCAGGCGATGTTGCTCACAAAGAACTTATCCTTTTCGTCACACAAGGGGGTAATTTCTGCCTTCGGGCAACATTTCGTCAGGGCCGGCGTCTTTCCAAAAGAAATGAGCAGAGATCTCAACAGGGCTTTTGAGAAAAGACAGATAGGAGATTACGAGCACACGTTCGTAATATCTAAAGAAGAAGCTGGAGAAGTACTGAGCAGCGGAAGAAAATTTGTAGAGATAATAGCTGAGCACTTGAGGATAGGAAATGATAACATCGGTTGAAATGTTCGCTCAGTAGTATGAAGGCAATAAGCCCCGGGTGGCATTTGAAGCCAAACGGGAGTCACATCACGCTATCGAAACAAGTGTTTAACTTGTCTCTCTCAGATTTTCAATGATTTATGGAATCAACCAAGTCGCCCCGAAAAGGCATTTCTCAGCTAACGATCCGTTATACGAAGTCTCGCTTCAAATAATGAAAGTTCCTCTCAACAACTTCCTTTTCATAAGCTCACATTCAACTCTATTTGTATCCCTGTCATAGGAATTTTCACCTCTGCTACCGATGGTTTAAAAGTCGGCCTAGCCCCCGGTTTCTTGTAATCCTGCTAAACCCCTTTAAGTTTATTGACACGCGACAGAATGTATGTTAATTTAGGCAGAGAGATTTGATCCGAGCAGTGGAAGTTGCCACCCGAGCTTCTGACCTTATACCAAGCGGGAGGGTAGCTATGTATGGAAAACCGCTGTCTTGTTTGATTGTAATTTCCTCGGTTGCTCTGTTTACGGGGGACGAGGTCATGGCAAATAGACAGGGATAGGGGAGTATTCCGATTATCGTTGGAGGTGGATCATGAGGATGGCCTTTGGGAGAGTTGGTTATCTTGTTGCAGTAGCATTCGCACTGAGTTTTGTTTTCTGCCCATTCATAAGCTCACGCACTGAAGCGAGCTTCTCGGCTTCACGCATCGCCATAGTGCTCGGAGATAGATCGGAAAACCTCGAAGCGCGTGTGGCGGAGGAACTCGAAAAGCGCATAGAAAGGCGAAGCGATGTCTCCACCACAATAGCCAAGGAAGGAAGCTTCAGAAGTGGCGGTGCAGACCTCATAATCTTCCTGGGAAGATCAGGCTACCATGACACGATCTCCAAACTATGTGAGATAAACAACATCTCCCTTCCCAATGATAAGGATCCCGGTCCTGAAGGCTTCCTGGTAATGACGCTCCATCTCAAGGGAAAGCCTGTGATCCTTGCAGTCGGAGTGGACAAGAGGGGGACACTTTACTCTGCGGGTGAGATCCTCAGAAAGCTTACTTACAGACCGAATTCTGTTGAGATCGGTGAAGTGAAAGTGCGCACAGCGCCAGCTTACCGTTTCCGCGGTGCCTCGAGCGGTCAGGGTGGCACAATGACCCGGATAACCGGTGTCCGTGGTTGGACTGAGGAAGAGCTTGAAGACTATACACTCGACCTGGCGCTGGCCGGAGCGAATACCTTCTATACATCCGGGGGGGATTACTTCGATTTCATCAAATCATTCGATCTTATGACAGTCCATATAGGTATAAGACCCAACTACTACGGTGCTTTCGACCGTCCTCCGGAAGATTATCCTCCTGAGTGGCAGAGCCCGACCGAGCGAGGTAAAGGTTGGCTCTGTCCATCCATCCCTGAGGCGCGTCAGGCACTCCGCGAATACTGGGAGGAGGATATAAAAAACCGTCCGGATTACGATGTAGTCAGGATACATGCTGGCGATCCGGGGGGATGCCGCTGCGAGAAGTGCATGCCGTGGGGCAAGACGTATATAGAGCTATCAGAAGAGATTGCTGAAATCTGGAATAAGTATCACCACAACAAATTCAGTGTCCACGTTGCCAACGAGGATGTGACGAATGCCGGTGATCAGGCCATATTCGATTACCTCAACGAGAAACCCAGAAAGTGGCTCTCAGCAATATGTTACGGTGCCGGAAGCAATGCCATGTCACTATATTTCAGGGATGAGCTTCGCGAGGATCTCTTCATATATCCCGGAAATGGACCGGTAAACCGCTACCTCCGTGAGATCCTAAATCAGATACCTAAGTATCAGTACATAGCTCACTACTCGGATGTGACCCACTGGATAAGCTCCCAGTATCAGGTCGAAAACCCCGAGCCACACCTGGTTTCGGTGTATGGACGCAGGACATTCCACACCAGACCCGATGCCTATTACAGGATCTTCCAGGCAATAATGCCGTTTTCAGAGGGGGACATCCTCTATTCCGAAGGGCATCACGATGAGTTCCACCAGTATATGTGGAACCGCCTCCTCTGGAACCCGAACCGGAGCCTCGAAGATGTGGTCATGGAATACACCAAGCTTCAGTTTGGATCCGAGGCTGCCGAGAATATGATGGAAGCCATGCTCCAGCTCGAGAAGAACCTGGAGGCACCTTTAGCTACAAACGAAGGGATAGACCGCTATTATCTCCTTGTCAAAGAAGCCGGATGGAAGATTCCACCCCACCTTATGGAGGACAACTGGCGCTGGAGGCTCCACATGCAGAAGGCAGCCCTCGACAAATACCTCCAGTTGAAGCTTCTCAGGGAGGAGGGAAGGTATGGGAGAGCTGTTACAGCCCTATCCAAAGGGCTCAGCTCCGGAGGTGTAGATGAGGCTATATCCTCAGCTTCAGCTCTGCTAAAGGATGTAGAGACCCCTGATATGAAATCATTGAGGGAGGAAGCAGGTCGTCTCGGTGATGAGAGCGGAGAGATATTCGGAGTCAGAAATGTAGGCTACTTCAACCTGGATAAGGATTTCTCAGGGATCGGGTGGCTCTCAAAGGAG
>CAZTBA010000131.1:0-4911 GCA_964611725.1 uncultured bacterium | reverse complement strand
TGAAGGAAGCATCTTCTACAGGGAGCATGGCTGAGAAGAAGGCTATCCTTGATCTGATTGTAAACTATGAGAACCCGGGCGAGGGGAGCTTCTACGATGATGCAGGCAACAGGGATCGCCAGCCACACCTTAAGAAGGGAAGGTCCTGGGATGTCTCCAGATATGCCCCCGAGAGGATAGATCCTGCCAATAGACCTTCGCAGAACACCATAGCCTACAGCTCTGACGATGGCAAGGGTGTCACCTTTGAATATGACGGACTTGATTCCAAAGCTTTTTACAAGGTTCGTCTGGCACTTGTTGCGCCCCGCTGGAGAGGTGCTGAGCAGATCCCGAGGACACAGCATATCGCTGCAGATGGGCAATATCTTGCCAGGGATGTTGAGGTTCCTTTCTACAGTGTGGAGTATTTTGAGTTTGATATTCCGAAGAAGCTGACTAAGGATGGTAAGCTGGAAATATGGTTTGAAAAGGCTCCTGGTGGCAGGGGAACTATGGTCTCGGAGATCTGGCTTATAAAGAAGTGATATACTTGTACTTACGAACATTGCCTACCAAAAACAAAAAACCGCCTTACCTGAAGAAGACGGCATTTCTGCAATCTGGCTTCCTTTTGTGGGCTCATACCAGCAAGATACGGCTGTAAAGATTTGGGTGCAAAGTCACTAATTGTTTAAATTTCCGCAAAAGAACTTGACGGGTCCGTATTTTAAGCGCTTCATTGTTGATATAAGCTATCTGAACACACCAGAAGATAATTTACATACTCGAGTGCACCTTTTTACGCAGTAACCGACGTTGCTGGCCTGATAATAGGAGTGCCAACTATGACACTGCTTGGTTCCGATTTGGACTGGCATGCGTGCTTTGAACGGTGGCAAGCGCAGCATGGTTGCTACGTACCACAGCGCCGCTGCCGCTTCGACCTGATGCTTCAGTCGTGACTGATATGGACGGAGAGACATGTTTGATCTGGACGCTGTTTTGAAAGCCCACTACACCTGTGACTATGATTTCTCGCGGGCCTTCCCATGGCCGGAAGCAGGACTGCTTGAACCGGATCTTGCCGGGGCTGAGGAACTGCTCTTATCACCGTGCCCGGAAGATCCCCTGTCAATTGATCCTTTCAGTGTCGCACTTTTGTTTCTCGCATACGTAGTGTCGGGTCGCCAGGACTTCTTTAAAAGAGCATCGGCTGAACTGGATGCGGTTCTTGCTCTGGATAATTGGCGATATCCTCATCATCGCCATATGACCCAGGTCGATCTCGGCATGGCCACAATCTGTATGCGGCTGGCACATCTCTATGAGGAGTTAGGGCAATCTTTGCCGGATATAAAAGCCCGTATTGGCGACGCCGTTATCAGCAGGGGGTTGGACCCATTTTATCATCAGGTCACTGATCCGGCGAGACCAGGATGGGTCCGAACTTATATGAATTGGCGAAGTTTCATCAGCGCGGATATGGGACGTGTAGCCATGCGCCTGCATGATGTCTACCCAAGGTGGCGTGATTGCGTCGCCGAAAGCATAAGGGGTTGCATTGTGGTGGCAGACGCTGGGGGTGAAGATGGAGGGTGGGAGGAAGGTATGGGTTACTGGGGCATGGCGTTCGGGCAAACTGCAAATCTGGCGGAGGAGCTCTACGCGGCCAGTTATGGTGAAGTGAACCTATTCTTGCATCCGTATCTTCAAGCTGCGGGTGACTTCGGGCTATATTGCTGGATGCCCGGACATAGAACGGTATACGGCTTTTCGGATTGGCGTGTATCAGAGCCACGTGTAGACTTGATGTATAGTCTTGCGTATCACACGGGCAACCCCCATTACCAATGGTGCGTGGAACAGTCGAGTAATCCCAATTTTAGGATCGGTCAACGGAAGAACCCGGTTGCCAAGCCGCCGACATCGTTACCCGACTCTAAGCACTTCGGGGGTATAGACGTTGCCATTCTTCGGAGTGGTTGGTCCCACAGCGACATCGCAGTAGATTTCAAATGTGGACCGCGGAGGGTTCAGGCTCATCAACACCTCGATGCCAACTCCTTTGTCTTGTTCCATGGTCGTGATGCAATCGTTGATGAGCTCGAAGACACAGCAGATGGCGGGCCGAAGTGTTCAGCGACCGATTGTCTCAATCTCTACAAACAGCTCCGTTTTAAGGGAGGGCATTTCGAGAAGGATGCAGCTCTGGGTGAAGCATCAACAGTTGTACACAACACGGTCCTATTTAACAGTTATGGCCAGCTCCAGGGTAAGAATGAATGGGACCAGTTTAAGCCCACATATCGCAAGAAAGGAAAAGAGATTCTCGATCACGGAGAATTCATCCACCCATCGGACGGTGCACATATCCGGGGGTTCGGCCAAACGCCAGACATGTCATTTGCAATAGGGGAAGCTGCTGAAGCCTATCCTCCGCCACTGAAGTCGTACTGCAGAACAGTCATCCTTTTGTCACGGTCTACCGTGTTGGTGGCAGACCGTATCATCGCTCCTGTCGGTATGGAGATCTGCAACCTGCTTCATGTTCCCGGCTGTGCAACCAGAAAGGATAAAAGTTCTGTGGAGATCAGCAATGGAAATTCCACAGCGCAACTGAAAATCCTTGCCTGTGGTCCTAAGAACACACCTCATTCCTGTCGCATCGTCTCATGGCGTCTTGAAAATGGATCTGAACGCCAGGTTATAGTAACATGGGTCACTGATGCCGAGCCTTTTTACTGGCTTCTTCACTGTTTCCATCTTGATAATCTCAGGATGGCATGCATCAGCTCCTGCGAAATGAACAGTTTGCTTCTGAGCTTGGACGATCAAGCCGAGGTGATAGAGATCCATCTGGAAGAGGAAGCCCGGGTGGAACGGCACAGAACATAGAATGCAAGGATACGGACGAGGGGCCAACAAATGGATCGGTCCGAATTCATATACTTGCAGCGCTTGTGTATGAGGTGGCTCATCCCGGGCCCCGTCAGGCATACCAGGTGCTAAAGGGGAAAAACCGATGTCAGAACGTGATGAGTTCTCCCGAAAAAACCTTGAAATCGCCAGCGATCTGATCGCCCGGAGATACAGGGTGCGAGACGAATACCTGCTTGGCCAACCTTACTACATGGACGCGCTAACCTATATTGTTGATGTCCTGGAAATAGTGTTGCACTCCAGGGCTCATGTTCTCGAGGTCTCCTGTGGCACCGGGATACTGGCGGAGCTGCTCTTGCAGAGGTTATCAAACATTACACTCGATGTTTCCGACATCTCTAAGGAGACGCTCGAAGTCGTGAAAAGAAGGACCGAGAGATTCGAGGACAGGATACGTTTCATCCAAAAGGATAATGCTACCTATTCCTTCACAGGCAAATACGATGCGATTGTCACTACCAATGCCATGAGGTTGACCTTCATCGATTACGCACGGTTGTATCGGAATCTCTATAACACTCTGAAAAGAAGCGGGATCGTGCTCATCTCAGAAGCCGTTGTACCGAAACGCAAACAGAGATTCCTGACGAAGATAGGGAATTATTTGAACGACGTGAAAACAAAGCCTGGATCTGACAAGCGTTGGCAGAGATTCGCATCCAGCAGGGCATTCACCGAGAGAGTGGACAAAGAAGACATCTTAAGGGTTGTCAACTACTATTCTCTTTCTTTCCATGTCGAGAAGCTCAGGGAGGCAGGATTTGGTGAAGTCGAAGTCATCTACAGAAAATACCACCATGCGATTATTGCGGGCATGAAGGGAACACTATCGTTCACTAAAGTGCTTTCCTGATTGATGGACGAGGATTGCAGAAGTTATTCGCAAGACTTATGAAGGAACTAGGGGATGCCGAAAAACAGCAACAAGGTGAAGCTCAGTGGTAAAGCCTTTGTTGATGGGGTATTGTATCGCCCCTCCCTGGAAGAAGTGAGAGCCTACTACTCTCGCACAGATGTGCTTGATGAGCTGCTTGGTGCCATGCAGTGCTGGCACGTGCGACTGGAGCCTGGAGAAGGCCTAAAGCATATGTGGTTCAATGTCAACTATCGTGATGAATAGTATAAGACACTTATGCGACTGTTAGACAGGATGTCCAGAGACAACAGGTTATTCAAGTTTCCTTGAATCCCTCGGCATAAAGCTCTGAGCTTTGTCGAAGTCCTTTCATAAGGCCAGCTTTCCCTTTTTCGTTTGACGATCGCCATTTAGAAATAGAGAGAGTGGCGCAATTGGTAACGAAAAGTTCTTCATAGAAGGAGACTCAAAAATGCTTACGCAATATCTTTCTAGCGTGCTGACTGGTTGTGTTCTACTCAGCATTCATCTGTCTCCTAGAATGGGAAAAACCGAGGAGGTTGATAGTCCAAAAACTATCCATTGGGTTCCCGCTGTTCCTCCCTGGGCACATCATACTATTGATTGTCGCATTGCACATCTTGTCGCTGGGGGGCAGACCTTCCAAAGTCAAGTCCAGAACAGCTTTCACTCCTGTGACCCATCTTCAAAAGGAAGGGAGTTTTTCATGGATAAGATATGGAGAACCTCCACGCCTTTTACGTACATAATCGACTACGGATCTAATCACATCAATAACCCGCGCCATATAAAGCGGGTTGCCAAATCTCCACCGTTTCTGCTGCACGTGGGACATGATGTACCGTTTACGATCATGTACGGGCCGATGCCTGGCTATAACATAGGTGATGTCGATGCCATATCGGAGGTGCTCGGACCCAAAGATACAAGGAGGGGAATCGAGGAGATAAAGAAGTACGTTGAGGAGCTCCACTCGGCGGGAGTGAAAGTGGCGATTGCCTATATATGCCACGGTTTAATAATTGGTGACGACCAAAGGAGAACCGGTTTCTGGAACTTCTACGATAACTGGGAGAAATACTCTGAGTTCGGTTTCGGTGAGAAGCCGGAGG
>CAZTBA010000130.1:0-14019 GCA_964611725.1 uncultured bacterium | reverse complement strand
AAACCCTAATCTTGATCCTAAATTGCCTACTTTAACACCTCTTTATCTCGATGAAATCTTCCATCAAAATCTCTTTGACAAATCAACAAGGGGATACCATGTTATTACCTATCCCTTTTTTGTCCAAAGAGTTCCACTTTTTCGAGCCTTTATAAGTTTTTTCCCTGTTCAAGCAGCTTTGGCTCGACGAAAACCGTCTTGCCGCCTGTAACCGTAACGGCTCCGGGTTTGGTTCCCTTGGGCTTCCTCACATATCTAGCCTCGGTGTATGTAACCGGGACGGTCTTTGATCCCCTTGCCTTACTCCAGTATGCCGCAAGTCCTGCGACTTCCTCTATCGTTCGGGTGCTTGGACCTTCCCTCCGCCCCTCTCTCCTGAGGACCACGTGAGCTCCCGGGTATCCGTATGCGTGAAACCATATGTCGTCGGATGCTGCGATGTGCCTTGTGAGTTCGTCGTTCTCGGAATTGTTCCTTCCTACAAGGACCGTCCACCCGTCTGACGTGGAGTATCTCCGCGGACGTGGAGCTCCAGGTTTACCTCTTGAGCTCCCGCCGCCGTGGCCGGTTTCCCTTTCGGGAAGCATCTCTGGCTTGAGCGACTTAAGCTCTTCAAGGCTTAGCTTTCCTATGTCCGAGAGCTGGGACCTCCTGAGCTCCAGTTCCTTTATGGCAAGCTCAAGCTGATCCCTTATGGCGTCCGAACCGGAGGCCGCTTTACGGTACCTCCTGAAATATGACGAGGCATTCTCGGTCGGGGAGAGGGCCGGATCGAGCTCTATCTCTACTTCTTTCTCGGGGTTATAGAGATCGTGAAGGGCCACCCTCTTGCTCCCCTTAGCTATGTTACCGAGGTTTGCCATCAATATCTCACCCTTCTTCCTGAAATCTCCGGCCTTTTCCGAAAGGGAGAGTTCTTCTTCAAGAGATTCGACTTTCCTTGAAAGCCCTGACTCGATCTTAGAGAGGACCCTGGATAGCTTCCTCCTTAGATCCTCCTCCAGGTGGGCTTCAATCCTGGCCTTGAAAAAGCTCCTCAGCACCTCATTTACAGAGCTCTCTTTGCGCTTCATATCAGGGGATATCCAGGATGGGTCAATCACTGAGAAGTCGATGAGCTTTCCGGAAGGATCAACTATCAGATAGCCTGGCGCATCTTTCGGGTCGAAGCTCCCGTAAACGGCGGAAACCTCATTCCAAATTCTGGAGATCTCAGCCCCCGTGAGCTCGTCAGATTTGATTTCCGCGTTTATTCCGGCCCTGAAGGCCACCTCTTTTGCCCCGATCCTACCAAGCCCGGCAACGGAACCTGAAAGCGCCTTCTCAAGTGTAAGGTCGGGCTGCGCAAGCAGAAGCTGTCCGAGCTTGTTAGGGTTGTCCCTGAAAGGATCGACCCAGTCCTTCGGCGGTGGTGGGAGATAGATCCTCCCTGGAACCAGCACCCTTTTCCTGCTCATTTCGGGTGTTACCTTCCTTGCGAGGGCCACTATCTTTCTCGAAACGGATTCTATGAGGATTATGTTGCTGTTTCTACCCATGAGCTCCACCAGAAGCAGTCCCCTCAGAATCACACTTATACGGTCGCCTTTCACCAGCTCGATCTCTATTATCCTGTCCATGCCGGACTGCCTGATATCGGTTATGGATGATCCAATCATCCTTTCCCATGCCCCGCGTGCCGAACGGGTCTCCCAGGGAAAGGTGTGCCCGAGATGCACCCTCCCGAACTGTGGGGATGCCGAAATGGTCAGAGCATTTCCGCCCGAGATCCCGAGAACCATATCATTGGGCTCGGAAAGATTGACCGAGTCTATACGCCGTCCCGATATCGCTTCTTTCAACTCGGATACGAGGGTTTGTAGCACGAAGAAATCGAAAGCCATCTCCTGAAGCTCCTTTAGTGAGGGCCGATACGGCGCAAAATATAGCTTTGCATCACCTCTTTGTCAAGGAACGGTTCAAGGGTTTTCATTTGACAAAATCTGCTCTATCAGTTAAATTATCCCAGATTTGAAGGCAAAGGAGGGATCGACTGGATGAAGAGCATGACAGGGTTCGGATCGAGTGAAGCTTCAGGTGATGGGGTCCGGGTTGCGGTGGAGATAAAATCGGTGAACAGCAGGTTCTGTGACATAAACGTTCGGCTTCCAAGTCCCGTACGTGAGATCGAGTTGAGGTTGTCAGAAGCTATAAAGAAGCAGGTTTTAAGGGGCCATATCGATGCGTTTGTAAGTTGGGAATGCGAACGTGAGTCCGCATCTCCGTTTAACCTCGACCTTGCCAGAAACTATTGCAGCCAGCTCTTAGAGCTTAAGGAGGAGCTTGGTCTCAAAGGGGATCCTGAGCTGGGGCTCATTCTGCAGTTTCCGGACATATTTAAAAGCAATTCCTGCGAACCTGAGCTTGAGGCGCTAATCCCTCTGCTTGACAAGGCCTTCGGGGAAGCGCTCACTGAGCTCGATTCGGCGAAATCTGCCGAGGGGGAGCGGATCCGTTCTGATTTTGCCGTTAGGATCGGGTCCATAGAGGATAGGTTGGAGGAGATCGAGAGGCTTGCGCCACAGCAATCCGAAAGGGTAAAAAAGAGGCTTGAGGACAATCTGAAGTCCCTGAAGCTCTCCGATCTTGACAGTAACAGGATATCTATGGAGGCAACGATATGGGCTGACAGGTTGGATGTTACCGAAGAATGTATCCGGCTTCGAAGCCACTGCCAGCAGTTTATGAAGCTTCTCAGCTCTGAAGGGGCTATTGGAAAGTCCCTTGGTTTTCTACTGCAGGAGATGAACAGGGAAGCGAACACCATCGGATCGAAATCGGCAGATGCTGAGATATCCCAAATTTCGGTTTCGATCAAAGAGGAAGTCGAAAAGATCAGGGAACAGGTTCAGAATGTGGAGTGAGTTCTACCTTGTGGCATCTTGATAGCAGGTGATACGGCATTGGGAAAAGAGAAGCTAGAACTCAAAAGCCAGGGTTTTTTGGTTGTCATATCAGGTCCGTCCGGGGCCGGTAAGACCTCCATAACGAACGAGATAATAGGGACGGACGGCAGGGCAGTAAGGTCAGTCTCGGTGACCACTCGCCCTCCACGGCCCGGGGAGATCGATGGGAAGGACTATTCCTTCGTATCGGATGAGGAATTCCAGAAAATGATCACCGCGAAGGAACTCATAGAGTGGGCGGAGGTACATGGTTTCCTCTACGGGACTCCCCGAAGTGTCGTAGAAGATGCGCTCGAGGGCGGGAAGGTCGTGATCCTGGATATAGACGTCCAGGGTGCCATACAGATCAGGCGGAGTTTCCCGGATTGTGTAGGCATATTCGTTATCCCCAAATCATTGAGTTCTCTGAACAAAAGGCTTAAAGCAAGGAACACAGAATCGGATGAATCGTTAAAGGTAAGGCTTGAGACAGTTCCGAAGGAGATTAATGAGATCCACAGCTATGAATATCTCGTTGTCAACGATGATCTGGGAAAGGCTGTCTTTCAGGTAAGGTCGATAATAGAGGCTGAAAGCCGGCGGGCATCGAGGGTGTGGAAAAGTAATTTCCTTGAGGTATGGCTCTCGAGCTGAGCGATCTTGAAAAGGAGGGCCTGTTTATGGCCAAAATTCTGATTGAATATCTAATGAAGTCCGGAAAGAGCAAGTATGAAGTTGTTAAAGCGGCTGCGCTTGAGGCGAGAAGGCTGAACCACCTGAGGCTTATGCAACAGCCTGAGGGTACCCTTATCCCTACCCCTGAGGAGAAGAAAAAGCCTGAGGAGAAGGTGACAGTCCTTGCCCTTAAGAGGCTCATAAATGCCAAAGTCCAAATAGTCAACCAGAAGAAGAGTGGCTGAAAATATGGAAACCCTTTCAGGGAAAAAGGTTATCCTCGGTGTTACGGGTGGAATCGCGGCCTATAAGGCTGCCGAGATAGTGAGGGCGCTTGTGAAGCTTGGTGCCGAGGTCAGGGTTGTTATGACCAAAAATGCAGCTAAGTTTATAACCCCGCTCACGCTCGGAGTCCTCTCCGGAAAAGAGGTTGCGCTCGAGATGTTCCCTGAAGGGGAAAGGACGTTTTCGACGAAGCACATAAGCCTTGCCGATTGGGCCGACCTTATACTTGTAGCTCCGGCCACTGCTAATTTCCTCTGCAAGGTCGCCTGTGGCCTTGCCGAAGATCTCCTGTCGACGGTGGTTATGGCGACCATGGCACCGGTAGCTTTTGCGCCTTCGATGAACGACAATATGCTCCGGAGCCCGGCGGTCAAGGAAAACATAGCCACCCTGAAATCCAGGGGATTTCGTTTCGTCGAGACTTCTTTCGGATATCTGGCATGTGGTCGCATAGGGGAAGGTAGGCTTGCCGATATAGAAGATATAATCGACACCGTGGAGAGGACTCTCCTCTCCTCTGACGAGCTTTCAGGCAGGAAGGTGCTTGTAACCGCGGGAAGGACGGAGGAGGATATAGATCCTGTCCGCTTTATTACGAACCGTTCCACAGGGAAGATGGGATATGCCCTGGCCCGTTCCGCTCTGCTTAAGGGAGCCGACGTGGTACTTGTGAGTGGTCCGTCCGATCTCAGATACCCACCCGGGGTCCAACTCGAGCAGGTAAGAACCGCTTTGGAGATGAGCTTGAAAGTCAGTGAGCACTTCGATTGGTGCGATGTCCTCATAATGGCTGCAGCCGTGTCTGATTACAGGCCAGCGGGGGTATCAAAGGGTAAGATCAAGAAAACGGGAGTGTCGCTTGATCTGAAGCTTGAGGAGACCGAGGATATACTTGATTCCGTAGGGAAGTGCAAGGGAGATAAGGTCCTTGTCGGATTCGCGATCGAAACGGAAAACGAGATCGAGAATGCCAGGAGGAAGCTTGACCGGAAGAACCTGGATCTGATAGTTCTCAATAATCCCCTCGTCGAGGGGGCGGGATTTGGTGGCGACACCAATGTCGTCACGATAATAGGTCGGGATGGGAAGGCCGGAGCTCTTCCCAAGATGGGCAAGTTTGAGGTAGCCGGGGAGATATTGAAGGAGGTTGTGGATATCCTAAATCTGAGATGAGGATGTGGATTTCTACGTTTTTCGGAGGGGGAAATAGTGGGGTCTGAAGGGCTTCTCGAAACCTTATCTATGTTGAGAAAGTTCCTTGAGCAGAGGAATGAGCTCGGGGAGGAAGAGTTTTTCTTAGGACGTTCCTTCCTCAACTCCCATCTCGATATCGGGTCGATTGAGCAGGGAGTGGTTTCCCTCCCGAAGCGTGAGATGCTCGATGAGTTCTACGAAAGCATGAAGGACTGTAGAAAGTGTCGTCTGGCAAGCACCAGGAATAACCTTGTCTTTGGGGACGGTAACCCGGATGCGGGAATAATGTTTGTGGGGGAGGCTCCCGGTGGCGATGAGGACATACAGGGACTTCCGTTTGTGGGTCGGGCAGGGAAGCTCCTCACACGTATAATAGGGGCGATCGACCTGAAAAGGGAGGATGTATATATAGCCAATATCATTAAGTGTCGTCCCCCCAGGAACAGGGATCCTGAGCCGGATGAGGTGGCTTTCTGCGAACCTTACCTCAAGAAACAGATAGAGATAATACAGCCCACCATAATATGTGCCCTGGGAAGGATAGCCGGTCAGACCCTCTTGAAAACCAAGATGACAATGGCCAAAATGAGAGGGGGTATATTCTCCTACAATGGTACGAAGCTCCTCGTGACTTATCATCCGGCTGCACTTCTCAGAAATCCCCAATTGAAGAAGCTAACATGGGAGGACGTCAAGCTCCTTCGAAATGAGTATGATGGGGTGGAGATAGATTAATTTTTGCCTGTCTGCGTGCAACGCACAGGCAGGGAGGTAGATAGCAGGTATGTCTGAAATCGAACAGAAGACTGAGAGGGTCCCACCCCAGGCTATAGACATAGAAAGGGCAGTCCTTGGAGCCATGCTTATAGATAGGCAGGCTATAAGCAAGGTTGTGGAGATACTTGATGAGACCTGCTTTTACAGGAACAGCCATCGGAAGATATACCAGGCCGTAATTGCACTTTTCGAGCGTGATGAGCCTGCGGATCAGATAACGATGGCCGAGGAGTTGAGGAAGAGAAAAGAGCTTGAGGAAATCGGGGGTGTGAGTTATCTGGCTGAGATTGCAGGAGAAGTTCCTACATCGGCCAACGTCGAATATCATGCCAAGATAGTTCTCGAAAAGGCGCTCCTCAGAAAGCTTATAAACGTATCGAGCCAGACAGCGGAAGAATGTTATGAAAATGCCGGCAATGCCTTTGATCTTATAGACAGAGCTGAGCAGAGGATTTTCGGCCTTTCGGAGAGGAGGTTCATCCGGGGGTTCATATCCCTGAGAGATGTCCTGCATAGGACATTCGAGCAGATAGAGAGCATACACGAAACGTCCAAGGACCGTGCTTCCGGCATCACGGGGGCCCCCACCGGTTATGATAGGCTTGATGAACTCACTGCCGGACTTCAGCCTTCGGACTTCATAGTGGTTGCCGGGCGCCCTTCGATGGGGAAGACAGCTTTTGCGCTATGTATTGCGAAGAGCGCCGCGGACCATGGGATTCCTGTCGGCATTTTCAGCCTCGAGATGTCCAGCAGCCAGCTTGCCCAGAGGCTCCTGTGTGCCGAGGCAAGGGTCGACCAGCACAGGCTTCGGACCGGAAGGCTGCTCGATGAGGAGTGGTCGCGCATGTCGATATGTGTAGGTAGCTTGGCTGAGGCACCCATATATATAGACGACAGCCCTGCCCTCAGTGCCCTTGAGATAAGGGCAAAGGCCAGAAGGCTTCAGGTTGAGCACAACTTGGGAATGATAATAATAGATTACCTTCAGCTTATGAGGGGCTCACAGAACATTGAAAACAGGCAGCAGGAGATATCGCAGATATCGAGATCCCTGAAAGCGCTTGCCAAAGAGCTTGACATACCGGTTGTGGCGCTTTCGCAGCTTTCGAGGGCCGTCGAGGCCAGGGGCGGTGACCACCGTCCACAGCTCTCCGATCTCAGGGAGTCAGGTGCTATAGAGCAGGACGCCGACGTAGTTATGTTTATCTACAGGGCCGAGGTATATGGGATAACCGAAGATCGGACAACGGGGAGATCGCTTGAGGGGGTGGCAGAGATAATGGTTGGAAAACAGAGGAACGGCCCTACAGGAACGGCCTATCTCACATGGGTCGATCGTTATGCAAGGTTTGAGAATCTTCAGTGGGAGGAGCCTTTCTGATGGTGAATTCTTCAGACCCCTTTATTGAGAACCAGGGGAGGGAAATTCCTGTCGAAGTAGACGGTAAAGCCGGGATGGCTTCCGGATTTATTTCTCGACTGTTGAACCCGTTGCAGACTGTGGGCGATGTCCTGATCTTTTTCGGGATGATCTGCAGGAGGCTTCCGAAGATATTCGGGAGTTTCCACCTCACTGTGGAGCAGATGATCCAGATAGGGGTTGGATCGCTTCCCCTTGTCTTTATAACCTCGATATCTGCCGGGGCCACAGCCTCATGGCAGACGGGTTATCAGCTCAAGGGCTATGCCCCTCTCAGGTTCCTCGGAGCCGCTGTGGGGAAAAGTATGATTATAGAACTTGGACCCGTTATGACGGCCCTTGTAGTCGCAGGGCGCGGCGGGGCGTCCTTGGCGGGGGCGATCGGCACTATGAGGGTAACGGATCAGGGGGACGCACTCTCTACGATGGGCATAGATCCGATCAGGTACCTTATGGTTCCGAGGCTGATATCTGCGCTAATTATGATGCCGGTTCTGGTGATATTTTCGGACCTTTTCGGGATACTCGGGGGATTCATAGTGGCCGTGAATTTCGTGGGTATCAGTTCCTATACGTTCTCCGAGGGTTTGAAGATGTTCTTCTATACGCGTGACATAGTTGTCGGTCTCCTCAAAGCCGTGATCTTCGGCGGCGTCATTGCAACGCTCGGATGTTATTACGGCTACGTGGCTGCTGGTGGAGCAGAGGGTGTAGGGAAAGCGGCCATAAAGGCCTTCGTTTCGTCTGCTGTGCTCATACTGCTTTTCGATTACATAATAGCCTTTTTGGCCTTCTGAAGAGGCCGCGCATGATAGACATCCAGCATCTCAAAAAATATTTCGACGGAAAACCTGTGCTCAGAGACGTAAATCTCTTCCTCGATAAAGGGGAAACTGTAGCCATAATCGGGAGAAGCGGCTGCGGCAAAAGTGTCCTTCTAAAACATATAGTTGGGCTGATAAGGCCTGACTCCGGAAGGGTTATCGTCGATGGAGTCGACATATTCAGCCTGGGCGAGGAAGATCTCTCAGAATTCAGGAGGAAGTTCGGAGTTCTCTTCCAGGGAGGCGCGCTTCTCGACTCCCTTGCAGTCGGTGAGAACATAGCGCTTCCGCTCAGGGAACTCACGAATATGAGAGATTCCGAGGTGGAAAGGCGTGTCTCTGAGAAGCTTAGAGTTGTCGGACTACCCGGCATAGAAGATATGAGGACCTCCGAGCTTTCAGGGGGCATGAAAAAGAGGGTTGCGCTGGCAAGGGCCCTCGTGGTAGAACCGGAGATAATACTCTACGATGAACCGACCACGGGACTTGACCCGATAATGTCGGCGATAATAACTGAGCTTATGTGTGATCTTAAGGAGAGGCTATCCATAACCTCAGTGGTTGTGACGCACGATATGGTGAGTGCTGTCAAAGTGGCTGACAGGATAGCGATGCTCCACAGGGGCGCCATAATATTTGATGGTACGCCCGATGAGGTAAATAGTTGCGTTGATCCGGTCATATGCCAGTTCGTGAACGGGCTTGTGGATGGCCCGATAAAGCCGATCCCGGGGGGCTAAAGAGAAATGGCCAGGGCTAAGGTAGAGTATGTCTGTCAGTCGTGTGGCACACGTTCTCCCAAATGGTTTGGGAAATGCCCGGGGTGCGGGCAGTGGAATACCTGTGTCGAGGAGATGGTGGAAAGAAGATCCTCATCCCGTAAGGAAGGGATTGCCCCCTCACAGCCCCCGGTGCCCATAACTGAGGTAGTGGCCGATCACGATCAGAGGATAAGGACCGGGATGAAGGAATTCGACAGGGTCCTGGGTGGGGGGATCATCCCGAGCTCCGTAATCCTTCTCGGCGGTGACCCGGGGATAGGGAAATCGACCATAATACTTCATGTCATGAGCCTACTTTCAACAAAGGGAAACAGGGTCATCTACGTTTCAGGCGAGGAGTCCGTAAAACAGATAAAGCTGAGGGCCGACAGGATCAGCGCACTTTCGGACAAACTAATGGTCGTCTCAGAGACTAACGTCGATGCGGTCCTCGGCTACATAGAAGACCTGAAGCCGATCGCGGTGGCGATAGATTCCATACAGACGATGTACCTGGCGGACCTGGAGAGCGCTCCCGGGAGCGTGAGCCAGGTAAGGGAATCAGCTTCCAGGCTTATGCACGCTGCCAAGAGAGGCGGCATGTCGATTTTCCTCATAGGACATGTGACCAAGGAGGGTGCGATAGCCGGGCCGAGAGTCCTCGAACATATGGTCGACACAGTGCTCTATCTTGAGGGAGATAAACACTACCTTTACAGGGTGCTCAGGGCTACAAAGAACCGTTTCGGATCAACCAACGAGATGGGAATCTTCGAGATGAGAGAGTCGGGTATGGTTCAGGTCGAGAACCCCTCCGAAATATTTATCTCCCAGCGGTCCCAGCCGGGACCGGGTTCGGTTGTTGTCTGTCGCATAGAGGGGACCAGACCTCTCCTGGTCGAGATACAGGCGCTCGTGGCGCCTGCCAACTTCGGTGTCCCGCAGAGGGTGACTACAGGAATAGACAGAAGGAGGCTTTCGATAATCGTCGCTGTCCTCGAGAAGAGGATAGGTCTCGGTTTCGGCACACACGATATATTCCTGAACGTCGTTGGCGGCGTTAGAATAGACGAGCCGGCTGTTGACCTGGGCTCGGCGCTTGCCCTCGCCTCGAGCTTCAAAGAGAAACCTGTGGATCCCGGGCTTGTGGCAGTCGGAGAGGTCGGGCTCGGTGGGGAAATAAGGCCAGTGAGTCAGGCCGAGAGGAGAATAGCCGAGGCCAGGAAGCTTGGATTCCAGAGGTGTGTGCTTTCGGATGCCAATTTGAACGGTATAAGGAAGCCCGACGGCATCGAGCTTATCGGGGTATCAAAGCTTGAGGAAGCCCTGGAGGTGACGCTGTGAAAGTCTTCTTCAGGATACTGATGATGGCCAAACCCCATATGCCCTATCTCCTGGGATCAATTGCCTGCGCTATCATCTTTGCTTTATTGAGTGCTGTGAACGTATGGATGTTTATACCCTTTCTGGAAAACATATTCAGACCCAGAGCAGCAATAGTAGAAACCATTCAAGCCGCGCCGGAGAATGATCCTTCCGACATAAATGGTGATCCTCTCGAAAGGATTAAGTATCGTCTCAGGGATAAGACGAGCAAAATAGTTATGGCGAAGGATAGAAAATCAACCCTCAGAAGGATATGTGTGATTCTGCTCGTCCTCTTCTTTCTCAAAAACCTCTTCGGTTATGCCCAGGGGTACCTTATAGCCCATGTCGAACAAGGTGTTTCCAGGGACGTCAAGAACGCCCTCTACGAGCACCTTCAGCGATTATCGCTGAGTTTCTTCCACAAGGCGAAGGCCGGACATCTGATATCGAGGGTCACAAGCGATGTCGTACTTCTAAACGAGGCCATAAATGCCGGGCTTATAAATCTACTCCGTGATCCGCTCCTTGTGGCTTCCTATCTTTTCATAATGCTCATATTGAGTTGGAAACTTGCGTTCCTTGCGCTTCTGGCCTTTCCTCTGGGGCTAAGGGTGGTGGTCAGAATAGGGAGGAAACTGAGAAAGTATACGCTCCGTTCCCAGGAGAAAGTGGCCGACGTTACGGCCGTACTCGAGGAGACCATAGTGGGTATGAGGGTAGTTAAGGCCTTTGCGATGGAGAAGTTCGAGATAGATAAGTTCCGTAGAGAGACCCAGAAGCTCTTTTCAAATGCCCTGAAGCTTAACAGGGTAAGGAGGCTGGCATCCCCGCTGACCGAGTTTCTCGGTGCAGGGCTGATAGTCACTGTTCTGTGGATAGGGGGAGGGGAAGTTATAAGCAACAGGGGACTCAAGCCAGATGAATTCATGACATTTTTGGGAGCACTCCTCTTACTTATGCAACCTGTGAAGAGCCTGAGCCAGGTTAACTCTAGGATACAGATCGGCATAGGAGCGGGGCATAGGATATTCGAGATACTCGACGAAGTTCCCGAAATATCCGACAGCCACGGCGCAGTGGACATATCCGATTTCAAGGAATCGATAAAGTTCATGAACATATCTGCCAGATACGATTCGGGGGACCTGGTGCTCGATAACATAAACCTCGATGTTAAGGCCGGGGAAGTCCTGGCCATAGTCGGCCCGAGCGGGGCGGGGAAGTCGACACTGGTGGACCTTCTGCCGAGATTCTACGACCCTGTTGAGGGATCGGTAGAGATAGATGGTACCGATATCCGCAAGATCCGCCTCAAATCTTTGAGGAAGCTCATGGGAATAGTTACCCAGGAGACTATCCTTTTCAACGATACAGTTAGGAACAACATAGCCTACGGCATGCCGGATGTAAGCGATGAGGAAGTCGCCGAGGCCGCGCGGGTCGCAAACGCCCACGATTTCGTAATGCAGCTTCCGGAATCCTATAACACGTTTATAGGAGATCGTGGTGTCAAGCTGTCCGGTGGTCAGAGGCAGCGTATAGCAATAGCCAGAGCCGTGCTCAAGAACCCTCCCATCCTCATACTCGATGAAGCCACATCTGCACTGGATACCGAATCTGAGCTCGCAGTTCAGGAAGCGATAGAAAGGCTCCTTAAAGGTAGGACGGTCTTCGTCATAGCCCACAGGCTCTCTACTATCCAGAAATCGGACAGGACAATCGTCCTGGAGAATGGCATTGTGGTTCAGGAAGGAAGCCACAGCGAACTTATGCGTCAGGAGGGGCTCTACAAGAGGCTCTATGAGCTCCAGATGAGGAAATGATATCTCCCAAGTTTAACCTCGTATTTATAAGCTCTGTAAGCTTCTGGGGTGGTGGAGAAGAGTGGATGATCTCGGCCTGCAGGGGCCTTTCGGAGAGGGGGCACAAGGTCCTGCTTGTATGTCAGCCAGATAGCAGGCTTTTCGAAAGGGCACTCGAAGCCAGAGTAAGGGCAAAACCGATCAGGATGAGGTGGGACATAGATCCCATAGTTATAGAGAGATTTTATAGACTTATCACTTCAGAGAAGGCCGACGTAGTCTGCACAAACAGGGACAAGGAAACCCGCCTGGCAGGTATTGCAGCTAAGCTTGCCGGAGTTCCACTTATAAAAAGGAGAGGAAGCGATTATCCCTTTCCAAATAAGTTCAGATTCGAGGCCACCTACAGGTACTTTGTCAGAACGGTTATAACTAACTCAAAGGCAACTCTCTCCACACTGATCAGGGGTAACCCCTGGCTTTCCAGAAAAAAGCTCGCACTCATACATAACGGTATAGATCCCGGGGAATATGCATCAGATGGAAGCGGCCTGAGGCTCAGGAACGAACTCGGCATAGGTGATTCCATCCCTGTTATATCGATCGTGGGACTTCTGAACGAGAGAAAGGGACACCGCTTCCTTTTCAGAGCAATAAATGAGATATCGGAGGATCTCCCTGAGGTAAAGCTCCTGGTAGTTGGCGAGGGGAAGATTGAAGCGGAGCTAAAAGAGCTCGCAAGTAGCCTCGGGATATCGGACAGGGTCATCTTCCTCGGATTCCGGAACGACGTCGCTGCTGTCATAGATGCGTCCGACGTCCTTGCCCTTCCATCACTCTGCGAGGGATTCGGCTATGTCCTCGTGGAAGCTATGGCATCGGGAAAGGCTGTCGTAGCAACGAATGTAAGTAGCATACCCGAGATAGTTGAGGATGGAAAGACTGGGTTACTTGTACCCCCGGGCGATCATAAAGGGCTTGCCGAGGCCCTTAGAAAGGTGCTGATTGACAAAGAATTGGCCGGTAGAATGGGATCTCTTGGGAGAAAGAGAGTTGAGGACAAGTTCTCCGTAGCGGGGATGATAGATCAACTCGAGAGCCTTTTTACAGAGGTATCATCAGGAAACTAAAGGCCCCTATACTCTCAGGTTTTAGGCATTTCCGAGGATATCCTTAGTTACCCCGGTTATCTCACTTATGGAAAGCGGTTTTGTCAGGTATCCAGACACTGCGAGGTTTGCGGCTTCAACGGCGTTTTCGAGCGAGGCATTACCAGTTATTACGACAAACTTCATCTCCGGATATGTCTTTCTCGCCCTTGATATGAACTCCAGGCCACTCATCCTTGGCATCACTATATCCACAAAGGCAAGGTCATAATTTCCCCTCTGCAGCCTCCCAAGGGCTTCCTCACCATCGTATGCGAAGTCTACCCTGTAATCCACATCTCCCAGAATCGCGGAGATAAAATTACAGATCTGGGGTTCATCGTCCACCACAAGGACTTTGCTTCCGTTCGGCTTAACTTTCCTGGCTTCCAGCCATTCGTCAAGATCTTCCTTTCTGAACCTCCACTGCCCCCCTAGCCTGAGGGCGGGTATCTTACGGCCTCTGAGTAGCCTGTAGAGAGTGCGGCGGTTCAATTTGAGGTAATTTGCAGCCTCCCCTGTGGTGAGAAGTTCTCTGTTTTCCATATCTCCTGCGGATTCCCTCATGTTACCTCCGGCAATTAGTGGCAAATATGCACAATTAAGTTTGGTTTAGATCATACTTAATACTCAGGTGAAAACATATGTTGCGAAGGCCCTGCTCATGAGATCCTTCCTCCCGGAACTCCACCTGCGCATCAGATCTTCCCTACCCACAGGTGTCGATCTCGTCCCGGCAGCAGACTCCACAGCAGCTTCCACCTCAGAAACACCAAAGGGCTTTATTAACCAATGGTGCTAGTTCATAGGCTGAATTGAGCTATGGATAAATGAACGA
>CAZTBA010000129.1:0-14020 GCA_964611725.1 uncultured bacterium | reverse complement strand
CTGTCAATCTCCTGGCAGCGTAGAACTGGAGCCAATCGCTATGCAACGGTCACCGGCTGAAGCTGTGGCGTTGACTATAATATTGTTGGACAACAGATTAACGTTATTTTAGATCGGCAGTTAAATCCGGGGAAGCATTATGCGAAATGGTCGGCTCAATCTGTTAACGCCGGACTTTACTTTGTCAGAATGAAGAGTGGTGATTTTGTGAAAACGATCAAGTGTATTGTTTTGAAGTAAGGGAGGCTAACATGCATTTCCCTTTAAAAATAATGGAGTATTGGTAGGAAAGAATCAGAGTATATCACAAGGTGATGCAATCGCTGCCGTACGTGAGCAGTTATGGCATTATTGATACTGAAGGAGGATGGATTCTGTGCAAGATACCGAGTGGGCAACCGTGAGCGAGGACAACCGCACTATCAAAATCGAGACTGACAAACTCGAAGCCGTCATTCCCAAGAAGAACCCCAAACACTGGATGACCGGAATCGAGAAAGGCTCGTTTCTCGACAAGGCCACCGGCTTCCGAGAAGTCGGCGATGGCTTGATGGTCGTCGATTGGCTCATGGAGGCGGGCAGCGACGAAGACTATGGCAATCAGGTTATCGCCCCGGACGGGCATGGCGTCGGCCGATATACCTGGTATGAGGACGAGACCGAGCCGGACAGGCAATTCTACGCCCTCATGGCCCATGGCAGCAGCCATCGTAAGCGTATGGTCGAGGGCCCACAGCTCTGCCACCGGATGAAGCCCGTGCAGCCGAACGTCATCCGCGGCACAGACTTCATCGCGGTCAGGACGACTTATCGGTACGAGTATGCCGCCCCCGGCCGCAAAGCCGGATCGCGCTGGACGCAACTGGTCGTGTTTCCCAAAGGCGAGCGGTTCTTCGTGTCGATGGACAGGATCGACAGCGTCAACGATTCGAAGGAGATGTTCCTCCGCGGCGACATGCCGGGCTGTGTCCGCCATGAGAAAGGTGACACGTTCAGCGAGATTTATCTCAGCTATCTGAGCGGCCCCAAAGGGGTGCGCATCCCGTCCAGCGAGTTCTTCACCCCGTTCCCGCCGGACCTGAAGTTCGGCTACCGCCGCGACTTAAACAAAACACCGGCGCATTTCATTCGCGCATATCACTTGCGTGACAGCAAAACGGGTGAAGACGGTCCCTGGCTGGCCGGTCTGACGCTCGAACCGTCCGTGGTCTATGAGGCGTGGTGCAGCCAGCGACCCGGGAACATCATCGTCATGATCCTGGAGATCCACGGCAGGCCGGTGAAGGTGGGCGAAGCCTTCAGTGCGGCCCACATCGTAGGCTACTTCGACACTATCGAGGACATGCACAAGGTGTACGACCGCTACAAAGGCCACACCGCGCTGACCGCCGACGCTTCGGGCTGGCGACTGGTGAGGTAGACGCCGAACCAGGCGCTACACCTGACCGGGGTAGCTCATCGGTGCGATGTGTGCCGGGCATGGCACAGAGCCAGTGAGATGAAAGTCCTCGTGTCAGGTGTTAGCGGATCTGAAGGTAAGGAGAAGGGGCAAGGGCGTCAGCGCGAAGTGGGGTCCGGAGGAAGCCCGGGACAGACGTAAGGGGCAACGGACCGGCATCCTCCGAGAGAATAATCTCAACCGAACCGCCGTGGTACGTGATCCATGTGCCCGGTGATGTGACAGGGAAAGCCCGTGAGGGCCTTACCTATGTCGATTGGCTGACGAGAAGGACATAGGGTGCCAGGATGATGAAATTGACGCTATTGCGGCACGGTGAAAGCCTGTGGAATAGGGAAAACCGTTTTTCCGGGTGGACGGATGTCGATCTTTCGGGCCATGGCAAGATCGAAGCTCGGAAAGCCGGCAGAACGCTCAAATCCGAAGGTTACTCCTTCGATGTTGCCTACACCTCGGTGCTGAAGCGCGCCATACGCACACTTTGGATTGTTCTGGATGAACTTGATCAAATGTGGATTCCTGTCGAGCGTTCGTGGCGGCTAAACGAACGGCACTATGGGGCGCTGCAAGGCTTGAACAAGGCGGAAACCGCAAAGCGCTTTGGGGAGGATCAGGTGCTCCTTTGGCGCAGAAGCTATGATGTCACGCCCCCGGCCCTGGAGAAGACAGACGAACGATATCCGGGCCATGATCCGCGTTATCGGGAATTGGATGATCGCGATTTGCCACTAACGGAGTCTCTAAAAGATACGGTCGAGCGCTTCTTGCCCTATTGGCACGGGTCTATTGCACCTGCCGTCAAAGCGGGGAGAAAAGCGATCATCGTAGCTCACGGCAATAGCCTACGGGCAATGGTGAAGTATCTCGACAATGTTTCAGACGAAGATATTGTTTCACTGAATATTCCTACCGGGATACCGTTGGTATACGAGATGGACAAGGAACTGCGGCCTGTCAAACACTACTATTTGGGGGATTCGGATGCTGTAGCGCAGGCAACGAAGGCTGTTACGGACCAGGGTAAAGGTCGATAGAAAGGTAAGGTCAGTCAACAAGGCGAATGCAACGACTGCTTATAGTCGGGGCTGATTAGCAACGTTGAGCCTGTCGAAAAACCTACTTCGGAAAAATTTGTGGGAGAAAAAGATTGAAATAGCACCACTTTTTAGGTCGAAGTAGGAGAGACCATTAACTTTTCCTGATTTTGCGCGTCTAAGTGGGACGAAAATCTTTATGCATCTTTTTGTCATCACTTTTTCGACAGTCTCGTTAGAAATAAAAAGAAAGGAAATAAATGAAAAAATGCAGAGAATGTCAGCATGATGTCAGTGAACAGGCGTTAGCCTGCCCAAATTGTGGGGCTCCTTATCCCTCCAAAGAAAAATGGGATGGTTGGGGATATGAATATAAAAGTAAAACAACTATCATGGGCTTGCCTCTGCTTCATATTTCATTCAAGTATCGACCTGATAGAATGCCAGTTCCTGCTAAAGGAATAATTTCAATTGGACAGTTTGGTATTGGTATCATCAATATTTCCCAGTTTGGTATCGGCATCATTAGTATAAGTCAATTTACTATTGCTGGTTATGCTTTAGCACAGTTTGCAATTGCTTATTCTTTAATCGCGCAAATAGGCCTATACGTTAATGCTGGGTACGGACAACTTGTTTGGAACATTATTGAATTGATAAAAAATTTCTAACAAGACAATCCAGCAGATGGTTCAACGCACGCCTCGCAAGCTCGGCGCTTGTTCACCATCGCTGATTTCTAGTGTTGGGCTGCTCCCGCAAACGAGGGGGTGGGAAAAGGCACGGGGGAAACAGGAGAGAAGTACAGGTGGTGAGCAGGCAGGATATTTGGACAGACGCGCCGCCGACAGGCTCAGGATGAAAGGGAATGAGCGCTATTTCCGAAGAGGTAACGAAATGCCAAAAACACTTTTCAGAAGGGTGTTTATCGTAATATGCTTTCTGCTGTTTTTGTCGCTGCCAGCGAGTTTAGTGACCGCTCAGGAATCGACAATTACGGTTACCTCCCCCAATGGCGGCGAGCAGTGGGAAGTCGGAAGCGCCCAGAACATTGCCTGGACAAGCACAGAATCGGAAAATGTGAAGATAGATTACTCCACCAACAACGGCGGAAATTGGAGCGAGATCGTAGCGTCCACCGCGAATGATGGATCACACCCGTGGACTGTTCCCAACACACCTTCTGACCAATGCTTGGTGCGGGTCGGCTTTGATACCAGCAATGAGGTATTTACGATAACAGGTCCCGAGATGGATGTGAAAGGGAATGACATCTCCATTGTCGATGGGGATAGCACCCCGTTATCCGCCGACCATACTGACTTTGGCAGTGCAGACATTGAGTGATGCGATTCCCAACGGCACGCGATATTATTGGGTCACAGTGGATCTGGAAGAGGGCGCAGGTGGGACCATTAAGGGAACGATCGGTAATGCCGGTGCTCTTAGCCTGAGCTATGGAACCTTGAGTGGCTCCTCCAGTTACGGGGATTTGAATGCGGACAGCGAAGTCCCTCTCCCTGTTACGCTTTCGCTTTTCTCTGCTGTGCAGGAGAACCGTGCTGTAACGCTGACCTGGGTCACCGAGAGCGAGGTGGACAACCTCGGCTTCCACGTATACCGCGCACTTTCGCAGGGTGGGGAGTACGAGCGGCTGACTTCGGAGGTGATTGAAGGGAGAGGCACGGCGACAGGAAGACACCGGTATCTCTTCACGGATGTACGTCTGACCAACGGGCTGACGTACTGGTACACACTCCAGGACGTGGCTCTTGACGGGACAACTACGATGCACGGACCAATTGCGGTCACACCGCAGGCTCCCCAGGCCCAAGCAGAGGTCAGCCTGAAACCGGACTCCTACAGCCTCTCTCAGAACGTTCCCAATCCCTTTAATCCGTTCACGATCATCGCTTACAAACTCCCCGAAGCCGCTGAGGTGATGTTGATCATCTATACCATTACGGGTCAGAGGGTGGCCACACTGGTGTCGGGACGTCAGGAAGCAGGCCATTACCAGGTAAGCTGGGACGGAAGTGGATTCGCATGCGGGATCTATCTCTATCGGTTGGAGGCTGGGAGCTTTACCGAGACCCGGAAGGCTCTGCTGCTTCGGTGAAGCAGGGTTGGGAGAAGGCACAGGTTTCCGGAGGAAATGTGGGGTGCGAAGCTGAGTAATATCCATGTAGTTTCTGAACATAGCCTCCACCGCACGGCACAAATCAAGATGCTCGAGGCGCTGGCGAATTGTGCCGATCGATAATCGGCTTTCGGAATGAAAACCTTTGTTGCCAAGTCCGAAGCGCAACATTATATTAAATGGGCGCACTCGCCTAATAAGTGTATCCGATGGACGCCGCTCTGCGGGCGGCGCCACTGATTCTTGTCATTGGCCAACAGGAGGAGGAACGGCATGACAGACAAAACGGCGGACTTAGCGGGACCGGGAATAGGTGATTACGGTGAGTTGGCAAGAGACTTGCCCAGTGACTACGAGGCACTTCTTCCTCCCATGGAGAGAATGAAGGCCGTCTTTGCAGTGAAGAATTACATTGAGGCAAATCTGTGCAGGGAACTCAACCTGCAAATGGTTCAGGTTCCCCTGATTGTTGACAAGAATAGTGGTGTAAACGATTACTTGGATCGCGATGGATCGCGGACACCGGTGGAATTTCCCTGTGGACTGGGACTCGATAAACCCATACAGGCCCAAGTCGTCCAGGCCGCCACGAAATGGAAACGAATGGCTCTCCAGCAATTTGGTTGTAAGGTGGGTGAGGGCATCTGCACGGACATGAGGGCTGTGCGCAAGGACTACTTCCTCGATCACGACCATAGCGCATACGTGGACCAGTGGGACTGGGAGCTGGTTGTGACCCAGGAAGAGCGTACAATCGATTTTCTGAAGGATATCGTTAATCGAATATGGAAGGTAATCTGGGGAGCAGGCAACATGGTACAGGAAATGTTTCCCCAACTCAGGACTTCCAAGTACCCCGATTTCCCACAGGAACTCACCTTCCTCCACGCCGAAGAAATCCTCGACTACTACCCCGATCTGCCGCGGAAACAACGTGAGACTCGGATTCTCGTGGAGAAAGCTCCGGCGGTCTTCATCATCGGCATCGGCTGGCCTTTGAAAGATGGTTACCCCCATGAGATGCGTGCTGCGGACTACGACGATTGGGCTACCGAGACCATAATCAAGAACGGTGAGCAGTATCATGGCTTGAACGGGGATATCTTGGTGTGGAATCCTGTGACAAAACGACGCCATGAGCTGACATCGATGGGTATACGAGTCACCGAAAAGACCCTTAGGATCCAGCTCAAGATGTCAGGCCAGGAAGATTTCCTCAATCTCCCGTACCACCAGGCCATCCTCAACCACCGGATTCCGCTCAGCATCGGAGGAGGCATCGGACAGGCCAGGACTTTCATGTACCTGTTGCGCACAGCTCATCTTGGGGAGGTAACCATCTCTGTGTGGCCAAAAGAGCTTAAGGATATCTGCGTCAAGAAGAACATACACGTACTCGAGTAACAACTGGTTTTGCTCAAAAACGGATCGACCGACAAGAGGATTCAAGCGACTCAGCAAAACGCGCGCATTTCGCTGAACCCCTGATGCTCCATGTGTGCTCGGGCATGGCACAGAACCGCCGTAGGGTGTGATCCGTATGCGTGGTAGCGTGGGAGGAGCGGGATCGCGAGATCCCGCCCTATCCGGATTATGATTCAGGATAAGAGCATTCGAAACATGAGCACAAAAATTCTGATAATTCGACATGGTGAAACAGCCTGGAACCGAGGTCGAATCTTTAGAGGCACCTATGATATTCCGCTAAACGAGAACGGAAAGCAACAGGCAAGGCTTTTAGCTCAATCATTGCAAGGTATTAAACTGGATTCAGCTTATACGAGTCCTCTCTCCAGAGCGAAGGAAAGCGCTGAAATTGTAACAGAAACTCATGGCATTTCTCCGGTGATTCATGATGGTTTCATCGATATGAATTATGGAGAATGGACGGGCAGAGAGGATTCCGAAGTGGCAAAACTCTGGCCTGATCAGCATGCCGCGTGGACAACGAACCCACACACCGTCAGGCCTCCAGGTGGTACAACTTTGAAGGAGGTGTTCGACAATTCGTTTACTGCGATGGAAGGGCTTGCAGAAAAACATGACGGTGAGACAATTGCGATATTTGCACATCGAGTTGTAAACAAGGTATTACTCATAGGTGCCCTTTCTCTGGGACTGGAACGTTTCCCTTTTATCATCCAGGGGAATTGCTGCATCAATGAAATTGAGAAGGTTCAAGGCGGGTATTTGATACAGTCGATAAATGATGTGTCGCATATCAGGAACGCCGGAGTGGAGCTGCTGCAAGCTGATTTTTGAGTTATAACAGATCAATGAACCGGACGCGTAAACGCGCCGTTAATTTTAAACGTGTGTGCCGGACATGGCACAGAGCTGGTGAGGTGAAAATGCTCGTGCCAGGTGTTCGCGGGTCCGAAGGGAGGGAGAAGGACAAGGGCGTTGTCGTGAGGCGAGGATCTGAAGGAATTGCAGGGGAACATATGGGATAGCAAACAGGATCATCTCAACCGAACCGCCGCGGCACGTGATCCGTATGCCCGGTAATGTGGGAGAATTGGGATCGCGAGTTCACACGCTATCCCGATTAGCTGAAGTTTTGAACTGAAGAAGGGTATGGCAAAGAATAGAAAAGAGATGCCAGATTATTACCGCAGGACCTATGCAAGGTGGTACGACTGGTTTGCTTATATTTTTGATCCCTTTGCGCGGGCATTTTGCTTCATTTTCTATGGGGGTTTTGGTGGTGAACGTAGATTTCGGGAATTGATAATTGAATGGATCGATCCTCAACCAGGCGAGAAGATACTGGACATTTGCTCTGGTACCGGGACTCTAAGCATAATGCTTGCGGAAAGGCTTGCAGGAACGGGAGAAGTGGTAGGGATTGAACTTTCCCCCGCTCAATTAAGGATGGCTCGGAAAAAGCAAATACCGGATGGGCTCTCCTTAATGGAAGGTGATGCTCGATACGTCCCTTTTCCGGATTGCCATTTTGATAGAGGCGTCGTTTGTGGTGCGCTCCATGAGTTGCCTCGGGATGTACGGCGAAGCGTTCTGTCGGAAGCATATAGAGTCATCAGGCCTGAGGGCAAGATAGTTATTGCTGAACATAACAAGCCACATCCAAAGTGGAAGGCATTGCTACTTGATTGTATGGAGTGGTTCAATCCTGAATACCCGACGTATAGAGACCTTCTGGAATGCGGGCTAACAAATGAGACTGAGCACGCCGGATTTAAGATAGTGAAGAGAAGCACAATATTGTGGGACTTCTTTCAGGTTGTGCTGGCAGAAAGATAGATCAAATAGATGGCGAAAGGGTCGAATCGAAAGCCAGTTTTTTCGGGCGCTCACCGAGGGGACAGGCAGACTTCGATTGGCCGGACGATTGGAATCCAATGCAAAAGCGAATGAAGGGATCACTGCAACCATC
The DNA here is from genome assembly GCA_964611725.1 of uncultured bacterium. GTDB lineage: Bacteria > Latescibacterota > CAZTBA01 > CAZTBA01 > CAZTBA01 > CAZTBA01. Next base: position 5,990 of record CAZTBA010000129.1, on the reverse strand, counting down.
ACTGCTGCCCTGCGTCATCCCGAAGGCGGAAAAGTTGGTTTTCCTACTGAAGAACCGAACCTACCCGAACCATTGGAAAAGCGAACTGATATTAAACCTCTCCAATTAACCGGCCAACCTGCTGCGCCGGGTCTGGTTTCGGGCAAAGTCCGAATTATCCGAACCCTCGAAGATCTTGGTGAATTTCGAGCCGGTGAGATCCTGGTCTGTGATGCAGTTCAGCCGAACATGACGCACTTGGTTCCGTTGGCCAGCGCCATTATCGAACGTGGTATGTTGATTCATGGCGCCATAATCGCATGGGAAATGGGTATTCCCTGCGTAAACGGCATTCCTAATGCTGCTGACCTGTTAGAAAATGGGGAATTGGTGACTGTGGATGGGTACCTGGGGATTGTGACGGTTGGCTCGGCGGAGTTTGATTTGGAAGTAAAGCCTGGAAAATAAGCGTCCTTAGGGATGTGCAAGCCGTCAATAGGCAAGACTAATTATCCGATTATCCCTCTTGTAATGTTATGCATTTAGCGTATAGTATCGTTGGTGAAAGAACCCTTGCGAGTCAATGTAAAGAGCTGTAATTTGAATAGTTATGTGGAAAACTATAGAATGACTTGTTGTGCGACAAGAATATGATTGATTATCAAAAGCTGTTAGAAATATTAGAAGCTACAAAAGAGAGACTTGAAGATTCTGAAGACTCTGCTTTTGCGAGCAAAACCGTAAAAGAGTTAATTGAAATTATCGATTCAAATATTGATGAGATTAAGTCTACTTCAACATGTAATTTAAAAGAATTGGAACTGCTTTTTGGACCAACAGCATCTCTTCAGGAAACGTCAATTGATAATGGATGGGGGGAAGAGTTCATCGGCTTATCAACAATATTTGATAAAGTGATAAAATTATAATGCACAACAATACCTTGCACTCGGATGGCAATTCCGCTGCGCTTCATTGCCACCGGTGAAGGCAGCGTTGGCTCCAAGAGGTGACAATGAACTATCCAAAAGCAGCCAAGTATCCTGATTTGGACGCAGTCTACTCACAATGCAGCGGCCCTGGCGGCCTCAAACTGGCGGAGTTTATCGCGGACAAGATACGCCTCACCCCAGGCATGATGCTGTTGGATATCGGGACGAACTGGGGCTATCAGACGTGTTTCATCGCGAAGGAATATGGTGTCTTTGCGGTGGGGATCGATCCTGGCGATGACCCCTTCAAGCAGAGGGGAGCGACCAACGTATCACGTCTCGCACAGAATGCCCGATCCTGGGGTGTCCAGGACCGGATTCTGGGACTCCAAGTCGGAGTACCCAAGACTCCGTTTGCGGATGGTTCGTTTGGGGTCGCATACTCCACGACTACATTCGAGATGATCCGAGGTTCGGCGGGAGAAGATGCATACCGAGACTGCCTGTGCGAAGTTTTGCGTGTCTTGAGGCCCGGCGGTGTGTTCGGATACGGGGACCCCATGCACCTGCCTGTACCCATCCCACGGGATCTGGCTCCTCTGGTTGAAGGGAACTGGGCTGACTGTTTCGCAACGCTGGACGAGACTCTCGAAGCCTTCGGAGCGGTCGGGTTCGAGGTGATCGAATCCGGCTACGCTCCCGATGCCAGACAGTGGTGGGAGGAGTATGCTCGACACGATCCCGGATGCAAGGCCAATTCGGATGGCGATCCCCGTACCATCGAGGTAGACGCAGGCAGATGGGTCAGCTTTGGATACGTGATTGCAGGGAAACCGTCGGAGCTAACCAGCGGGTCCAAGCGACTCGGTAACCCACGTGCCTGACCCGCCACGTTAGGCGCAGGGCAAGGGTGCAAAGAGCAAAAAAGAATGAAAATCACCAATCCAGAAATTCAGAGGTTCTTTTCTCAGGCCTATATCCTGGGTGGTTCACCGTGTAGCGGGAAGAGCACAATTGCTGAACGCCTATCGCATCAATTCAATCTTCAATACTACAAAGTTGATGATTACGAAAAGGAACATGCAAATCGATGCCGGTCAGAAAGTCATCCTGTGATGTACAAATATTCGAAAATGAGTTGGAATGAAATATGGATGCGTCCGGTATCACTTCAAGTACAGGAAGAGTTTGAGTATTATCGAGAACGATTTGAGATGATCATAGAAGATTTAGAAAAATATGATTCTAATAAGCCAATGATACTGGAAGGTGCAGCTTACTTGCCTGAGTTGTTAGAGCTAAACAATGCAAATCCAAAAAGAGTGGTATTTTTAGTATCCACAAAAGAATTTCAATTGCGCCATTATGTTCAACGAGGGTGGATCCAACATATCCTGAAAGAATGTGAAGATCCAAAGGAAGCATTTGATAATTGGATGATGAGAGATCATCTCTTTGGTCAAGAAATGCTCAATCAAGCCAAAGTTAGAAATTATGAGACAATACTGGTTGATGGTAAGCAGAATATTAATGAACATTATGAGAAAGTGAGAGCATTTTTTGGGTTGAAATGAAGTTGCGGCCTAACCCCGGGTCGAGCCGATCCCTCTTCGTTCGAAGGGTGCGCGGCGCGAAAAGTCAAGATTGGTTATGGTTTACAATTCTTTGAGGGAAAAATCGTTCGATCGCTCAGGCAACCGTTTATGCTGAGACCTTCGGAGTCCACTGTGAATATACATAGGCGCCGGTGAAAAAGGTCTCGGACTGGCAGAGGTGGTCGACCACGACGTGAGTCGAGGATCTGAAAGAAGCGCGGATTGAGCATATTGGACAGCGAGTAAGATCGTTCAAAAGGATTATCTCAATCGAATCGCCGCGGCACGTGATCCGTATGCCCGGCGGTGTGGGGAGCGGGATCGCGAGATCCCGCCCTGTCCCGATTCGATAAACAAGGAGCACCGATGATCACATTCTATGAGAAGGAGCGGACCGATCCCTCCTATCGGCTGTACAACAGCCGAAGCATGGAGTGTGCTCGGCTCATCCGGCCGGACGGCAGCACCGTGTGCGAGTGGTCCTTTGCACAGGGTTTCTCATGGCACTATGCGGAGATGCTGCCCAGTGGAAACCTCGTTGCCATCGTAAAAGACAGGATGACCCTCGAGCTCAGCGCGACGGGCGACATCGTGTGGAAGCACGAAGGACACCCGCATCACGATTTCGCCCGTAAGAAGGATGGGAATACATATATCATCTCAGGACGACCGGAAACCGTCTGCCGACAGCTCGATCCCAACCACTCGCTTTACCTCGATCACCTGGAAGAGGTCTCCCCTGACGGAAACATTATCTGGGAATGGCGGGCGGAAGACCACATTGAAGAGCTTGCTGCTCAGGTTGATCTGATTCTGCCTGCCCCTCAGGTGTTCCGTGACTGGCCTCACTTGAATACCGTGGAGATCCTGCCCGAGAGCCCGACGGCATCCAGGGACGAGCGGTTCCGACCGGGCAACCTGTTGATGTGTGGACGACATATCGACACCGTGTTCGTCCTGGATCGCGATAGCGCCCGAATCGTATGGGCATGGGGGCCGGGCGAACTCCTGGGGCCACATATGCCTACGATGCTCGCCAACGGTAACCTGCTCATCTACGACAACGGCAATAACGTGTCACGCAGCATTAGAGGATACACCCGCATCCTGGAACTGGACCCGCTATCGTGTCGGATTTGCTGGACCTATCAATGCCCTGGTAGTTTCTACTCTCCTTCTCGGGGATCATCCGAGCGGCTTCCCAATGGCAATTGCCTCATCGCACACTCTGACTCAGGCCGGCTCTTTGAGGTGACATCCGAAGGCGACATCGTATGGGAGTTCCTGAACGACAATCGGGACGAGAAGGGCAATCGGGACCCAATATACAGGACAAAACACTATCCAATCAGCGACCTACCGAACCAAGTTATTCAGACATTCAGACGAACGTAGCTATCACGTAACATGGCGTGGCGGTCTCAGAGGACGAGGATAGTCGAAGGAGGACCTTTAAGGAGGATAGTTTAAGAACCTGACGGATGTCTTTCCAGCCATACCGAAAGTGCGTCGACTACTGGTCGTGACGCCGGAGGTCAGTGGAGCCGATCTGGATTTCTGGAATTGGCTGCGCTGCCTGCAGGGCCTTGTAAATCGGGACGAGCCGCACATGTACCTGATCCGGGACGGGGCACAGATGCGGAGGAAGCGTCGCCAGTTCGAGGGACACTGGGTCCAGTACTATCATGACAACTACGGCGTAGCGGTCGACAGGCTCGACGACATCGATCAGATCGTCGAGCTCTACAAGCATCTGGCTGACGGCTACATCATCTATGACAACGAGGAAGTGATCCAGACGCAGAACATCGGCATCACGCTCGCCGGACTGGACGGGGTCATACCGGTTTCTCCCGACCAGGAAGGATGGATGATACGTCATGGCATCCCGAAGCGGGACGATCTTCGAGGCCGGTTCGCGAACGACTGGGACGCAGCCGAGTGGGCAGTCGACAACCTGTGGCCCCGGTGTAACAAGCGTATCTACGCCAACTTCTGTATCCATCGGGCCCACTGGTTCAGCCAATCCAATGAGCCGGCTGATCTGGTCGTGTATCACAAAGGTTTTGCCCTCGACTTGCCGACGAGCCGACAGCGCCGCCGCGTGCTCAATCTCTACAGACGCATGCTCGACGAGGGGGAAGCGCCCGGCGTGCAGCTCAACTGGCATTGCGGCTTCGATCAGGAGAAGGAGTATGTCGCCGAGGGCGCGAAGAGGGGCTTCGTGACCCTGCAGACGATGTTCATGCCGAACCTGACAATCCACGGCGGCGTTGGCGATCGCGACAAGATCCATGTTCAACCGCGGCCCAAACCGGAGGAGTGCGTGGCAAAGCCGGACGGCATCTACGTCAGCTTCTACAACAGCGACGGTGATGCCGCATCGGTCGTGCACGGCATGCAGTCAAGCAACTGGCTGGCAGCGGATCGCGGCAAGTTCAAGTTCGGTTGGGGCCTCCTGCCACTCACGGCGAAGCTCATGCCGGCCATGCTCGACTACTACCACGAGACGCGGACGCCGAACGACTGCCTGTTTGGCTCCTGCTCGGGCGCGGCGTATACGTACACGCACCTCCTGCCGGACGACATTGTGGGGCCGTTCCTGGAGGAATCGCTCTCGCTGCTGAAACAGACCGGCCAGAACGGCTGCAACATGGTCAACTGGCACCTCCAGGAGAATTGGCGTGAAGTCGAGGACGAGCATGCTGTCCGGCGCGAGCAGGAGATGCTGAAGAACCTCACGGGTCTCGTATGCGGCCTCGGCGGATCGCCCTACGCCAGGAGCTACCTCGATGGCCCGATCCCGAAGGTGCACAGTGTCGATATAGCCAATGTCCGGCGAGAGAACATAGAGAACATCCTGCGGCTGGCCGAGGAATGCCCGACCCGGCCGCTGTTCGTGTTCCTGTTCGCACAGATATCCGTCGGCATCTGGGAACAGCTCGAGTCAGAAATGCCTCTTCTCGAAGCACACCCGGAGATCGAGATCCTGAGTATGGACGAGTTTCTCCTGACGCTTCGAGATGCCGTCGACAAAAGGTTGATCGAGGGCGAGCTCTACGAGAAAACCGACGCGATGGCCGAACGCTGGCTCAAGCAACCGGGCCGCCATAGGCTCCCCATCGCCGAAAAAGTCACCGAGGAACTGGCCCGTGTGGCGCATACCGAGACCGACGAACGCCGCCGGCACCTTTCCGAGGCGGGCTGGACGGATCTGGTATCCCGAACGCTCGAAGGCGTCGCCGGAGACCGCGATAAGTTCCTTACCTACTTCAAGGGGCGGTCGCCGGCCTTCACGGCTGAGGAAGAACCCGACGCGCTCTTCTACACTGCCTTCACGGTGGCATGGCACGTCATGCGCGCAGCGATAGAATCGCAGGGCATCTACGCCAACCACCGGAAGCAGTGCCAGAGCGACTTCAGGCGCACGTGTGGCGATATCGTCGACATGACGGTCTTTGACGAGCTGTTCGAAGCATGGGAT
>CAZTBA010000128.1:0-14087 GCA_964611725.1 uncultured bacterium | reverse complement strand
TCGTCGTACTCAGGTTTTACCCTGAGCCTTCCACCGGCATCGACCACCTTAACGCGAACCGGACCGAACTCGGTCTCAACAACGGCCGATCTCCTTTTGAGCTTGATCCTCCTCACATTCCACATCCTGACCCCTATCGTCGTTGTCTCTCCAAGGAGTATCTCGGCCATCTTCTCTGCCAGCCCGGGGTCGGCTATCACACTTATCAGAACCGCGGGCCTTTCCTTTTTCATATAGGTGGAAGTGATGTAGACATCCTTCGCGCCGGCGTCGAAGAGTTTATCGAATACATAGCCGTATAGTTCAGGGCTCATATCGTCCACGTTCGTCTCTATGACCGTACAGCAATCCCCAAGATCGGCGCTAACAAGCTCACCTATGTTAATCCTCAGAACATTTGGGATCTCCTTGATGTCCCGGCCACCGGCCCCATATCCTATGGAGAGGGACCTGTATGGAGGTGTTTCCCCGAAGCCATCGGACAGTGTGGAGATAAGTGCTGCCCCGGTCGGGGTCACAAGTTCGGCCTTTATGGACGTCCGTTCGACAGGGACACCCTCAAGGAGGGCGAGGGTGCCAGGAGCGGGAACAGGTATGACCCCGTGTGCTGCCATTACCGATCCCGTTCCGAGTCTGAGGGGAGAGGAATAGATCCTGCTGATCCCGAGAAGCTCGAGCCCGACCACTGCGCCGACTATATCGATTATGGCATCGATCCCGCCGACTTCGTGAAAATGGACCTCGTCGGAGGTGGTGCCGTGGACCTTGGCCTCGGCTTCCGCAAGTCTCGAGAAAACCTGTTTAGCTTTCGACTTCGAAGCTTCCGATATGGAGCTTCTATCTATTATATCGACTACTTCGCTGAGATGTCTGTGGCCACCTTTCTCGGAGACCACAACGTCCAACTTCGTAGCCCCTATGCTGCCCCTCATTACCCTGGAAGACCTGAGCTCGAAACCGCCAATGTTCAGCTTGTCGAGTTCGCTCCTTAACTCATCGAAGGGAAGCCCCGCATCGATCAGGGCTCCAAGGGTCATATCTCCACTTACACCTGAAAAACAATCGAAAAAGGCTACTTTCACCTTCTCTTTTCCTCTAAGTTCCCGATCCTACCCTGAACCTGTGGCTCAGCTTTCTTCGCAGGAGGCACTTCCTCTACGGAACCTCCTGAATCACATTTCCCCTTGAATACCGCGCCCTCTTCTATTACGAGCAATTTTGTCTTGATATCGCCCAACATGGTCGATCCAACTTCGAGGGTTATCTTGTTAAATGCCTCCGTTGATCCAGTGACCTTCCCTCCGACAACGATGTTCTTTGCCTTGACGTTTGCCTCTACATGTCCTTCCTTCCCGACCACGACCGTATCGGAGGCATAAAGTTCACCCTTTACTACGCCGTCAACTCTTATGCTGTTCTCAATCTTGAAATTGCCTTCAAGGACAGAACCCCTTCCAATTATCGTGTTTATCTTCTCAGTTTCAGCCATATCTTTCCCCCGTGTAAAATTGACCATAGACTATTCCCCAATCAAAAAATCTCTCGGATTCACAGGTTTTCCGTCCATCCATACCTCGTAGTGAAGGTGGGAAGCTGTGCTTTTGCCGGTGCTTCCCACAAGTGCTATCGGCTGCCCACGTTTCACAACCTTTCCCTCTTGTACAAGGAAACTCGAGTTGTGACCATATTTGGTCATAAACCTCTGGCCATGTCTCACCACAATCAGATTTCCGAGATCACTATCGTAACCTGAGAACTCGATGACTCCGTCGGCTGTAACATTGACTACGGAGCTATAGGGGGCAGCTATATCTATACCTATGTGTTTTCTACCAACGGGTCTGGCCCTCTCCTCAAATTCCGCAGTCACCCATCCTTTAACGGGCCAGATGGACGGGACATAGCGCGAAAGCTCCTTCTGCCTCAATATAGCCCATTCGATCTCCTCGAAGCCAGGGCTCAATTGCTGGTTCAGCGACTCAGCACTCTCCTCGAAGGAGGTCCTGACCGTGAAACGGAAGCTCTCCGCCGGTTTCACCCTCTCCCCGAGCATCTGCTTTAAGCGCTGGTTGATCACCTTTATTCTATCGAGAGTTTCAGCAAGCTTAGGTATCTTCGAATTCTCATCCCTCAGGTAGACGTTCTCAAAACGCAGAGAAGTTATAGTGGATCTGTATTGTAAGAGCTTCCATACGGAAAATAGCCCGAAGACGGCGAGCACGACGGACACGAACATCAGTACCACAAGGGACCTGAAGGTGCCAACCCCCATGTTGATCTCCCTCCTGCCGGCACCGCCAGGAGGAATAAGCAGGATCGATATGCGTCTTCTATCCTTCATATTCCCTCAAGATCTGAAAGGTGTTCGTCTTAAATATGTCATAAAAAGCTCTTGGAAATATAAGTCAGGCTTTCAAAAAAGTCAATTCCTTTCCCCTGACCAACTCGGCTGAACCTTCATACACTCGCTTGACCACCTTTTTCCTATCGATTGGCTTTATATCGTCTACTATCCATTCCCTCATACGCTTCCCCTCCGGCATCTCCTGAGGGTAAGATATGAAATCGAGATCAATGCCAAGCTTCAGGGCAACTTTTCTTACCATTACCGGCCACACTGCACCTATATCCCCGACCAGGGGTATGCTCCCCTCTATCCTGGCGAAGCCTGACATCTCCATCCTGAAAGGGATTCCCGTAAGCTTTGTTTTCGGAAGACCTTTGTCTACAGCCATCTGCACGGTGCTTCCGGACCTTTCCCTCTTCCAGGCTTCCTCGAGGTTTGGATCGAGATCTATCCTTATTATCCCCTTCCCCTCAAGGCTGAAGGTAGGGTAGCCATCCCAGGCGGACCATATCCCGTGTCCGGTATAGGTCTCGAAAGGACCATCGTGTATCTCCTGAGCTAAGGCAAGCGCCGATTCGATTATGACATCCGCCTCCCCAAGCATCTCGGAAAACATCGAGACCCTTCTCGAGGCCGGTATAGAATCCGCGATCGATATACCCACTGTTCCTCCTCCGACAAGCTGCGGCGTTGAGACTATGACGGGGATGTCCTTTTCGGAACCTATCCCTATCATGGTCCTGCTGTCGGCACCGAAGCCCGCAACCCTCTCGAAAGGCTGCCCAAGCATCGCCGAGATGTACCCTATCTCCCTTGCCAGCCTCTCGGTCCTGAGCCCCATAGGATATCCCATATTACCCGCGGCTTTTATGATGATATCCCCATCCATCCCCATCACCCTGTCTATGAGTTCCCTGTCGATGGGCATCTCCTCACTCAGGGCCTCAAGCTGGCCCTCAGACATAAGCGTGACCTCGAACTTCCCACCTCTCGGAAGCAGATGCGAAGGCATACCCAGTGCAGCCCCGTCAACCCTCTTCACATTGTCGAGCACCCCCGCCATTTCGTGTGCCACAACGGCGGAGCTTGTGGAAACCCCGTCCACAATCCCTTTGTCCATAAGCTCAGCAATAAGGGTGGTTACACCTTCGTGTACATTCGGACCGCTCCCTGTGGTTACAACGACCTTTCCACCTCTGAGCTTTGCCTGCGTTATGACCTCAACGGCGTCGTCTATACGGTCGCGCAGCGACGGTTTCAAACTTTCATAGATCCCGTCAACCTTTTCCAGATCTATCTTCAACATATTCCTTCCTTTCTCATGAGTTCCTTCACCCTCTCCAGATCTTCAGCCGTGTCTATGCTCATCCCACTGAGCTCCATATTGGGACATTTCGTCTCGATAACTTTTATCTTGAAGCCATTCTCGATTACCCTCAATTGTTCGAGGGATTCGACGGTCTCAAGCGGAGTCGGTGGCATACTGGTCAGCTTCATGAGGAAATCCTTACGGTAGGCGTAGAGCCCGATATGCTCGTAGACAGGGAAATTCTTGTCTTTGTGAAGGTATGGTATAAGCGACCGGGAGAAATAGAGCGCAAACCCGTTCATATCGGTCACGACCTTGACGGAGGCCGGATCATCATAGTACTCCTCGCCTATCCTGTACATCAAGGTCGCCATCTCGATCGAAGGGTCCTCGATCATCGGGGATGTGACTTCATCTATCATCATGGGATCTATGAAGGGTTGATCACCCTGAACGTTCACGACGATCTCAACGTCCACATCCCTCACCACCTCAGCCACCCTATCCGTTCCGCTCGGGTGATCCGGCGAGGTCATGGCGACCTTCCCTCCGAAGCTATCAACTTCTTCTTTTATGCGCAAGTCATCCGTGGCCACGACGACGTCTTCAAGCAGCTCAGCCTTGAGAGTCTGCTCATAGACCCTACGGATCATCGTCTTCCCTTCGATATCGGCAAGGGCCTTTCCCTTGAATCTCGTGGAGGCATATCTTGAAGGTATAACGCCTGTAGTCTTCATTTACTTTTCCTCCCCTCTCTTTGTCCGTCGATCTGGCAATCTCCAAAAAGTCTAAAACCTATGTAAAATCAACATTTTCTCTATCTTCGAAGCCTCTCAGAAAGATAAAGAAAAAAGATTGTCATCGACAAGCAAAAAATTCATGAAAAAATGACTTGACAGATGTTTCACGCTTTTTATATTGGTTCTGCAAGTTCAGTGAATGCTCTTAAATACGATTCCAATAAGGGCCGATCTCGTTGGAATACGAGTTGGGTAAGAGGTCATCCTGTTGCGTTTTTAATTTTATCAAAGCCCTGTCAATGGAATTCAGACAGGGTTTTACATCCTCAGACCATATCCAGCATTGTTTTCGGACTGTGCGTCGCTTGCCCGGAGAGAATTGCTGCTTTTTGGGGAGATATGCAGGATGAAGGACAAATATAAAACGAAAGATCAACTTATAAATGAGCTGTTGGAAATGCGACGACGAATTGCCGAATTGGAAACATCGGAAGTCGATCGGCAGCAGGCGAAGGTGGAGCCGGCCGGGCAGGGGGGTGAGATCTCCGATACCGACAAGATACTTCAGGAGAAGGAACGGCTGATGGCCGCTTTCGACCAGATCGGTAGGCTCGTCCTTGTTTCACTGGACGAAGAGCAAGTGCTGGATGCCCTGGCGGGACAGATCGTGGAGGCCGGTATCTTCCGCAGCCTGATGATCGCTCTGGTGGATGAAGAGTCCAGGACCGTAGAGGTGGTAAGGAACCTGCACGCTGTCCATCATCCAGATGGGACCGTGTTCAAAAAAGTTGGCGGAGCGATCGGGCTCCGCTACAATCTGGAAGATGACAACATTACCGCAGAGGTGGCCCGCACGGGGGAAATGAAGGTTATCGTGGGATGGAACACACGGTTCGATCAGAGGCTCGACAGGCCGGAATATCGCAGTGGACAGGCATCCTACTTCATACCAGTTAAACAGGGAAACCGGGTGCGGGCGGTCCTGGCCACTGGCAGCGGGATCGAAGAGAAGGAGGAGATGCTCCACCGAATCGAGGTTATGCGTCCATTGCTGAATCAGGTAGCCGTCGCACTGGAACACGCCTGGTTATATAAGGCATTGCGACAAAGTGAGGAGAAATTGAGGGCGCAATACAAGGGTATCCCCATCCCCACTTACACCTGGCAGAGATCCGGAGAAGACTTTGTGCTGGTGGACTACAACGACGCTGCTCTGGCGACCACAAACGGAAAGATTGCCGATTTAGTGGGAGAAAAATTCAGGAAAATCTACCGCGATATGCCGGAAATGTTGAAAGAGATGTCGAGATGTTTCACTGAAAAGACCTCTATCAAGAGCGAGAGACAGATTCAAATTGATCCCACAGGGAAAAGCAAACTCTTCGCGGTCAGCTATGCCTTTGTACCACCCGATCTGGTTATGGTTCATACGGAAGATATCACCCAGCGCAAACAGGCGGAGAAAGAACTCAAGCAGAGCTTTGAGAAGCTACGGAGGGCCATGAGGGGAACCATCCACGCCATAACGTCAACGGTGGAGAGAAGGGACCCCTACACGGCCGGACATCAACGTCGAATGGCCGATCTCGCACGTGCCATAGGGGCAGAGATGAGGCTCTCGAAGGAGCGGGTTGACGGGATCCGCATGTCGGGGGTTATCCACGACCTGGGCAAAATATCCATACCATCGGAGATCCTCAGCAAGCCCGGCAAGATAACTGAAATCGAGTTCAATCTCATCAAGATTCACCCTCAGGTCGGTTACGACATATTGAAGCCTATAGAATTTCCATGGCCGGTTGCCCGGATCGTGTTGCAGCATCACGAAAGGATGGACGGTTCCGGGTATCCTTCAGGCCTGAAGGGTGAGGATATACTTATGGAAGCGAGGATCTTGGGTGTGGCCGATGTCGTTGAGGCCATGTCCTCCCACCGACCCTACCGCCCGGCTCTCGGTATAGATATGGCTTTGAAGGAAATTTCGCAGAACAGGGGTATACTTTACGACCCTGAGGTCGTAGACATCTGCTTGGAGCTCTTCAACGGTGGAAAGTTCGACTTCGACTATCGGGCAAGAAATGAGATAGATGACAGGGAAAGGTAATACTATTTCAATCGAGCAATAATACAAGTGGAGGTGACCATGAAGAAGGTTCAGTATGAGGAGATGCTGCCTCATGAATTGGAGGAAGCGATCGGAAAGTTTCCGGTCGCCTACGTTCCGTTAGGCTCCTTAGAGTGGCATGGCCGCCATTTAGCACTTGGCAATGATACTATAAAGGCCCATGCCATCTCGGTCAGAACAGCACAGAAGTATGGTGGCGTTGTGGTACCCGGAACCTATTGGGGCCACATGGGGCACTGGAAGCCCGGCTGTCATCCCGGACTTTCGGCAGACTTAGTCGACCGGCTCTACACGGAGATATTCAAGGGGCTTATAACGGTCGGATTCAAGGTGGTTATAGGGGTTACAGGCCACGATGTAAAGGAGCAGGTCGCCTCCCTGCAGAAAGCGGTTGACGCTATATCGGCGGACGGCAAGGCTGCAGGTTTCGCGATGATGGAAGGCTCCCTCAACGAAGGCGATCCCGACGTTGGAATGGACCACGCAGCCAAGTGGGAGACGTCATATCTGATGGTGCTTCGGCCCGATCTCGTGTATATGGAAAAGATCCGGCATGAAGACCTGGAGAGTGAATCCGGAAGGAAAGAGGCCGGAATCGGCGGACTGGACCCGAGGATCCACGCCTCCAGAGAGGTGGGCGAAAAGGCTATAGCGCTGATGGTGGACAGGATCGGGCAGAAAGCCCAGGAACTGCTGGCAGGCCTGCAGGGATAGTCGTCGCACGTGTGTCACAGGCATCTTGCCTGTGCTTTACCTGACTTTAATACGAGCAAATTTCTGGAATAAGCCAATATTGGAAAAACTCTCAAACTCATCCTGACTACCTATGTAAAAAGCCTTTGTCTAATAACAGCCTTGAGTATAGATTCATCTGCAGGAACATCCTTATCAGTAATTTTGATTTAATCATTGCCCCTCCCCCTTTATGATGTCTTCACATATCGTCCGGATTTCGTCCTTATAATACGGACGAAACTAACCATTTGCCGCTCTGTTTTCAAAATCCTCACGCAAGAGACCATATAGCAGGCAATCCCATCTTTTTCCGCCACAGAAAACCGCTTTCCGTTGTTGCCCCTCACAGGCAAAACCAATTTTCTCCAAACTGCGTTTACCTGCCTCGTTGTATTCATACGTGCTTGCAGAAATCCGAAAAAGATTCAGATGCTCAAAACCATACTTAAGGATAGTTATGGCTGCATCTGTCCCGTAGCCTTGACCTCGATCTCTGCGGAGGGAAAATCCGAGTCCCAATGTTGCAGTCCGATTGACCCAATCAATATTGGAAAGCTGTACGTCACCTATGATGTCGCCTTCCGGAGTAAAAACGCCAAGGTAAACCTGTTTCTTCCCCTGTTTGGACTGTATTTCCTCGAACCATTTGTCAGCACCCTCAATCGAAAGTCCGGGTTTCAGTGGTTGAGTAGTCAAAGGCTCTTCAGGTTCGTAATCCAACCATAATTTCCGACAGTGCTCCCTTTCCATAGTACCCAGAATTACCTTTTCACCACGTAGTTGGATCATAGAGATTCTCCTCCCCTTGATGGGAAAACCATACCCAAGCATTCACACGGTATAGACTAAAAATAGATCGATAAAATCAGGGACGATGCCCCAAGTTTAATAGTTGTCTCTTTCCCATCAGTACTTTGATATTTATTTCCAGATTCTTTATGTTTAGATTCTTTTACAGTATGTTTTAAGTCTAACGAATAGTGTCCAGACAGGGATATACCATCCATAATGAAATACTCCACTCCAAAAACTATGCCTCCAGAGAGGGAGATATCCTGTCTATCGTAGTCCCGATGCTCATAATTCGAGCATGAGCTTGAAACATATTTTTCAAATCCGGCTCTTAGTTTTCCCCCGAGATATGTGGAAACTTTTCGATAAAAGTTAAAGTGCTTGTTAATCCCAAGCGATAGTCCCGTGTAAGTACTATAAACATCCTCTTTTATTTGCACAACATCTTCTCTTCTGGTTTCGTTATAATCATTACGGGTGCTGAACTCAAGTGCTCCAATCACACATGTGCTTCTGGATACCCACATCTTTCCGCCAATGCCCCCGTCAAACGATCCCAGGTGAAAATCATTGAAGTTAAAGATTATGGCTTTTTTGCCCGACATACCCACAGAGTCCTGTGATTCACTGTTCTGAGCGAATGCTGAACCGGTAAATAAAAGCGAAAGAAATATGGAGACTAAAGTTTTCATTTTAGAGGCCCCGTTTTAGATGGATATTGCTTCTCGCCAGCGATTCTCGCATTACAGAATCTAATAAGAGCAACTCGGCTTAGGTGATACCTCAAAACAAAAATCCCTGCCTTCCGAAATTCAAAAGCAGGGTCACTCCAATTAAACATATTGAATCACCTCTTGTTCGGCCTAAAGCCCCACCGAAATCTGCCAAATATTGATTTTTATATCAATAAAATTCTATAAATTCGATCTTAATATAGAAACCATGGACTATTTTGTCAAACTCTTTTCCTTTCCGAGTCGACGCGAGTAACGTATTTTCATAAGCCCCTTCAAATGGCACTTCTCCCGTCCGATTACACTTAGAACACCTCGTTGAGCAATTCGACTGCTGTCTCGACGACCATATCCAGGGCCTCGGGGACGAGCTTGGACCAGTACGTCGTTGCAACTTCGTGGCCTCCGCGCTCGAAAGTCTGTTTGGTCGGAAGGTAGCCGACGTACTGGTTTACATCGTGCACTATATATGTCGGATAGGCGGGCGAAGCCAGTTTTATCTGCAGTCCGCCTTCCACAAACGGCTCCCCGGGAAGGCCCACAAACGCGGTTTCCCCTACCCGAAAGACCTGTATTTCATAATCGAAATCCCGTTCGCGCTCCCTTATCAGTTGGACGCTGAGCACTTCCGCTGCGTGCATCCATTTCCAGTCGACCTGGGTTTGTCCTTCATCTGTCCAGAGGGGTTGCGGATTCTCAGTCAGGATCTCCTGGGCTTCCTTGAGCTCTCCGGGAGGTACTTCCCTTATGGGGATCGGGAGATGCCTGACCTTCCAATCAAGAACGCTTTCTTCTTTAAACTCCAGGGCCTCCAAGACCTTCCCTGCCATCTCGGCAAGGACCCTGCCCATCCGCCAATGGTCTTCAACGTAATCGGGATCGAACGGGGGCCAGGGATTGATGTTTCCACAGGCACCGTTCAGGACTATCGGGATACATTCCTTTCCATGGGCCTTTTGGAGCTCGTCCGCCAGCGCTCCCGGCCAATCTGCCGACACGATCAGTTTGGGGAAGACGTGCACCGGGTGACAGGTGTAATTCACCATCATGGAGGGGATACGGAGATCGTCCGTCCGGAGACACATAACGCCCAGTTCCGGATCAATAGGACCCTCGATATAGCGGATATCAGTGGGACCGACCGGTTCCTTCCAGCGGCGCCACGGCATGCTCACCGAACCATCCCGCATAACCGCACGCCGGTTGAAGGCCATCCTGCCCTCAATGCCGCTTCCGGACGCGATCCGGACGGGCTGCATTGCATCATTTGCAGTCCCGATGGCCTTGATTATCTGTTCGAGGGCGAAGGAATAATAGCTCTCGTTTCCACCGAGTATCCACTCCTTTTCCGGCGGAATGCCCTTAAAATCCTCGTCGAGCATGAAGTGGCCAAGCGAAGGTGCGGAGTGCGTCTGGATGGCATGGACCATGACGGCATCGGGATCAAATCCGAACTTCTCCGCTGCGAATTGTCGGATTAAGGTCGAATATCGCTTAGTTATAATCGTCAGATCAAGCGCCACGAAACAGAGTTTTCGCCGGTTGCATTCCAACACCAGCACTTTTGCATAAAGGGGATCGCCCACCAATTTGGCGGGCCTGTACGTGCCTACGGCTCCCGCCAATTGCACGCTTTCCTTAGGTGTGATATCCACCTGAGCGGCCCCGGCCTTCATGATACCTGGCTTCTGTCTTTCATTCATTATTGAACTCTCCTCATCATGTGTGCACAGCCGTTCTTGTTTCCGGCAACAAAGCCCCACACAGCTCAGCCGCCGAGCTTCTCAAACTCCCGCATGCATAGGTAGAGCCCCCGGGGCACGTGGAAGCAACCCTTCCACTTTCCACCTTTCAACGGCAACAGGACCTCGCCCCGACGGTTGAGATACCCGTACCATTCACCATACTCGGGGTCGGGGAAATGTTTCCAGGCGTAGTCATGCACCTTCTCATACCACGTCCAGCAGTCCTGTCGGCCAGTGAGGCGGTAGCCCATGGTCAGAGCCACCAGTGTCTCGAGATGGGCCCACCAGAGTTTCTGGTCCCACTCGAGCTGCTGGGGCGGGTGCCCTTGTGCATCCATAAAATAGAAGATGCCGCCGTACTCCCCGTCCCATCCGAATTCGAGCGTATGCAGCACCACATCGACGACCCTCTCGATTGTGGCTTTATAACCGCGGCGCTCGGCAATGTCCATGACGAACCACATGGCCTCGATGCCATGGCCGGGATTGATAAGCCGACCGTCGAAGCAGTCCAGACGTGTCCCATCCGGTGCAACGTGTTCCTGAAGTATATTCCGGTCTTTGTCGAGGAACAGCGAAAAGATCTCCTCCAAGCACATATCTACGGCCTGGTTGAGCGTGATTTCATCGAGCAGCCACTCCACTTCCAGCGAGAGGTTGGCGAGGATCATGGATAGCGCCATGGAGATCATCGGACGCGTGTCAGGGAACGCCTTATTGTACTTGCCCTTGGGATTGTCCTTACGGCGGAGGATCTTGCGGTAGGTTCGCTCGGCCATATCCCTGGCCCCATCATCGCCCGCAGCGAGTGCATACTGGCTGAACGCCATGGCAGCGAAACAGTCGGAAAAGATATTGTATGGCTGGATGAGAGGCCGCCCATCGCGGGCAAGGGCGAAATACCAGTTGCCGCCACCATCCATACCGTGCCTCCGGAGGAACTCGGCGCCGTGTCGGGCGATATCGAGCCAACCGCCACGTTTCTCCATGCGGTTGTAAAGCATGCTGAACATCCACACCTGTCGCGCCTGCAGCCATACGAACTTATCGGTGTCAAACACCGAACCGTCGCGGTCGAGGCAGGTGAAATAGCCGCCGCACTCGCGGTCAATCGAATGCTTTTCCCAAAACGGGATCACGTCGTTCAGAAGCGTGTTACGATATAGCTCTGCAAGTTCAGAATAGCTTCCTTTCATAGTTTGCTCTCCCGGTAGATTGCTATTTACACCAATTTAAGTAATCTTCGAAATGCTTTTGTGGCTTTTCGATGTTTGTTCCCTCTGGCTTAGCTCATGCCTCTTCCCCGGGCAAGTTTTAAGGCTCCCCTCTCCGCTCGCGGAGAGGGGGCGGGGGTGAGGTTTTAGGAGCAAGTAACAAGAGCTTCGCAAAAATTGCTTAAGTTTCATGAAACAGGTTTCTTTACTTTGTATGACATCATTAACCAACGTAAGGGCAGGGCATGCCCTGCCCCTACACCAGGATAGTCGTTCCATCTAATTTGCGTATGCCGCTCAGCCCACATCGGGCAGCATAACCGCCACCAGATTATCCAGGTGTTTCCCTATACGAGTCCCCGCCGTCAGATCCCAGAACGAGGTCTTCATCTGCCTCATGGCCAGCACCGAGGTGATCCAGCTCTGCGTCCAGCCCGATTCCACGCTCCACACACCCCAGCCGAGGTCCGCGTTGCTCCCCCAGTAGTCCCACCGCCGGAACTCGAACGCGCGGAACCAAGCGCCGTCGAGTTCCGGATGTGCCTCGGAGCGTACCTGGATACGGCAGAGAAACTTAGCCAGCTTCTCCTCTGCATCCGCATAGAATGGATCTCCCGTCGCTGCGGCGGCTTCGTGCAGCCCCACGAATCCGAAGTTCGTGGTATACAGCAGATCGCACAGGGGATCGCCGTTCTGCTGGATGAGCGGCGCTTCCGAGGTGCCATATTCCTCGTTGGTAGCAGGCGGAGCGTAGGAGCCCTTGCCGGCCGTACCTATCTCCTCACGGATGGCACCGCAGGCATCCTGCCGGGCCAATAGCTCTCCGGCCATAAATCGGAGCCACTCCCGGTGCTCCCTGCTGTCATCCACACGCACCAGCCATGCGAGCGGCAGCAGCATGCGCGCTCGCTCCTGCTGGATGCCGTTGGTCCAGCGCCACTCGTCCGGATAGACTTCCATGGTCATGCGGATCGCGGTCCTGGCCCTTTCAAGGAATGGAGGGAAACCGGTGTGGTGGTAGGCCCAGAGGAAGCAGGCCCAGAGCCAGCTCTCATAGTGGGGGCGGTAGTTGGTGCGCTCGGTGGACCAGTAGTAGTGCCAGCCTTTTTCCTGGAGGTTCTGGTCACTCAGTCGGTTGCTCCGAAAGCCGAGCGGACCGGTCGTGCGGAGGTTGGCAAGCAGGCATTTCAGGAGCTGTTCGTTCCAGCGGTCGGTTTTGAGGAGCGCCGTCGCCGCTATAGTACCGAGCATGCTCCGCGCGTTGTCATCGCCGTAATAGATGCCGCCTTCGGCGTCATTGGTGGTCCAGCAGACTAAGCCATAGGATGGGTTTTCAGGATCAGCGCGCGGTCCCTGGGCTAAGTTCGAATGGAAGTAGATGAAATCGTTAAGGTTGGTCGCGATTGCCTTTCCACTCCTGTCACCGGTTACTTCCCCGCTGAGGGCCATAGCCATGGAACCCTCGCCAATACAATCATCTCTCAGGGTTCTGGCCCATCGCTGCGTACCGTCGGTGTCAATGGCGGAACTGGCCCCCTCGATCATCCCACCAGTACCTTCCCAGATGGAATTGTGAGATTTCTCCCGATGGCCCTGCGCATCGTCCTCCGGGGGAGATTGGACG
Source organism: uncultured bacterium (assembly GCA_964611725.1). GTDB lineage: Bacteria > Latescibacterota > CAZTBA01 > CAZTBA01 > CAZTBA01 > CAZTBA01. The sequence goes on along the minus strand of CAZTBA010000128.1, from coordinate 722 downwards.
AAGAGTTCCGCATCCTTAAACCACTGTGCACCGCGCCGGACGGCCTCAAGCTCCGCATTATCCGGGAGGGCGTCATCAGCCCGATAGGATGGACGCACGGTTGGGGTCCAGTTGAGATGGGGAATGTCCCCATCGCGGCAGACCCAGCCCAGTACCCACAGCCAGATTGCTTTCCATGCGTCGGCTGGTGCGTACCGGGCGGTGACGAACTGACTCAGTTTCGTGGTGGAAACCAGCAAGCCGCCGCTCGCGTGCTCGAACAGGATCGGAAACATCAACTCTGGCAGGCCGTATATGGCCGTATCGAATCCTGCGACCCGACCGATCACGATGTGAGACTTCTCCGCATTCACAGTCACGAAGCGACAGCTATGTATCATGAGGATGCGGAGCTCCTCCAATTCAGGTTCGAACACACCGGAGGATATCACTGCACGCTCCCACTCGATCCCGCAGGGCTCGCCCACGTTCATATCCGGAAGACAGGAAGGAAATTCGACATACATCCGCAGGTTCTTCTCACGCGCAGTGTCAAATGAAGGCTCGTCGAGAACGGTCGTCTTCTCGGGATACCCGTCGGCAAGTATCATTACACCCGCATCCCTCGGAGCTTTCCCGATAGTCTCAGCGACGCTGTCGCCGCGCTCGCACGGGACCCCGTTCTCCCTGAGCACACGGTAAAGGTCATTGTCCTTCTTACAGATCAGCATAAGGTGCATGGT
>CAZTBA010000127.1:0-14141 GCA_964611725.1 uncultured bacterium | reverse complement strand
TACCTGGAGCTTGAGAAGACAACCTGGATGTACTCGAAGTCAAGCGTATGGACCTTAGATCTTTCTGCTTCCTACACGTTCACCACTTTTGACCTTACCTTAAGTGCCGGTGGAGGGCGGTTCCTTATGGGGGATGTAGGTGGCTGGATGGAGGCGAGCAGACGCTTCCGGGAAGTCGAGATAGCGTTCTTCTCAATATGGACGGATGAAGACCAGGAGGGCGGCTTCAGGGTCACGGTCCCCATATACCCTTCGAAGCGGCGGCCAAGGGGGAGACTGAGGATCGTCCCACCTCTCAGGTTCCCATGGACATACAGGTACAGGTCGAGCATAGCAGGTATGACCCCTTCTACGGGGTTCGAGATAGAGGAGCTTATCAAATACCTGGAGCCCTGGTATGTAGAGGAAAGATAAAAACTGAAAGTCAAAAGTAGAAACGGATCAATAGGGAGTGATTGCTCCTGTGACTTATTGTATGCAAAGGTGTGGGAGTTTGAAGCCCAGAATACTTAGAGCTATTGGGATTGTTAGCCTAACAATCTTCCAACTTCTCCTATCTGCAGACCTGGTATCTGCAGGGTCGCCTTCTGTCGAAGGTACTACAGGACTTATGATGATCCCAACGGCGGAGTTTACCGAGGATGGGCAGGTCTATACTGGGGTTGGCTACGTGAGCAGTCCCTACGGGATGGAGTATCCTGACAGCAGCCAGAAGTATCACAGACGTATACCCTATTTCGTGACCCTTGGTTTTCTACCGTTCCTGGAGATAAGCCTCAGGGTTAACACCTCTCCTGAGGTGAAAGGGGGGCCAGCCGGGTCGGCCTATGGGATGTTCAAGGACCGATGCATAAGTGCAAGGCTGAGGCTCTGGGACGGTCGTAAGGGGTTTCCAAAGGCCGTTATTGGCATACACGATGCTTTGGCTGTATTCGGAGGGACGAGGGCGATACATTTCAACGCTTTTTACCTTGTCCTTACCCGAAATATCCCCCGCTTCACGGGGGCAAGCGTACACCTCGGACTCGGTCTCAGCAAATCCCCTACGATAAGCAATGACAAAGGTATCACCTGGATCAGGACAAAAGAGCTCTCCGGGGTCTTCCTCGGAGCGGATCTCAGGATCATAGAATGGGCTGGATTCATGGCGGAATACGATACAGAAATGTTCAACATGGGGTTCAGACTCGGCCCAATCCACGGTTTTGAGACTGACCTTTCGATCCTTGACCTCGGGAAGTTCAGCGGGAAACTAAGCTTCTCCTTTGAGCTTGGACCATCGCCCCCATAATCCTCCCAAACTTGCCTCCATCTATCCATCCCTCACGCCTTATACCACTTTACGTTCTACAGAGTAACCTGAGCTTTTCGGAGACGCCCCACCGGGGTATCTGTACACCGCGATGAGGGGAAAAGAGACATCTTAGCTTATGAAACACATATTGGTATTTATTAACCCTACGCTTTACGCCCCCTGCCCTATGCTTTTGCGCCTTCTCTCAGAGCTCTCAAGTGCTTCTCTATGATCTTGAATACGCAGTCCCCCTCCCTTGAGCCTACATCATCCATTGAAGTCCAGAGCCTGCAGCGTCCACCGAGGCAGGGGCTTGGCATACCTGTTTTCTCTGCTGGATCATCAGTTCCAATAAGGTTATAGCCTAAGAAAGGACAGCATCCCTTCTCGATTATAGCCTTCATTCTGTCGCTTCTAAGCTGTTCTACCGTCCTTTTGGGGCCTTCAGCCATCTTTTCCCTCCATGTTTTCAGTCCAAATTTCCCCTGTGAATCCCACTCCCTCGGTGGAGACCATCTCTCTTTCGGCATCGATCTCGAATCTGACCGGGAGGAACTGCTCTATGGCCCAAATGTTTGTCGTCAGATGTCGGGATAATCTCGATGTTGTGAAGGTGGATCGCCCATTTGCGAGCGCCATGTAGAGCACTATCTGATCCGAGAGGTGTGGATCTATCGCTGCTCCGCTTGAGACATGTTCCATAAGCTGATCGGCTGCTTCATCAGCCACTAATTCAGCCGGCTTTCCCCTTTCGCCTAGAGCGCTGAATCCGGCCAGGGAATTCTCGAACTCCACAACTAAAAAGAGGAAGGTTCCTTTCCCAATCGAAGGGGCCTCGAAAATCTCGATATCAACCGGATATCCCAACCTTCTGAGCTTCCTATAAGCCCGGTCACGCTGCCTCTTAGCTATGGATAGGGGGAGGTTCGACACGGCCGAAATCCCCCTTATGCTCTTGAGTCTCCCGGGCTGGGTAATCTCTACAGGAGCAAGCCCGCTGCACCGTTCCACATTGGCTTCCACCATCCCTTTTCCCTCAGGGTACCATCCCCATCTCAGAACCGATATCGAGCCTTTAAGCCCCATCTTTCCTGCCATCGGAAAGAAGACACTCTCAAGATAGTTCACAGGAGGTGCCCAGTTCGTATGGGTGCCCCCCTTCAAGGTAAGATGTGAGTTTCCGCCGGCAAAGGCAAGTACCGGGAAGACCGAGTGGAATATCATTCCAACAGATCCGGCGCTTGCCTTGACGTCAGACACGTCGAAGGTGTAACTCCCAGCACGGGCCCTGCCCGGTCGGAAGATAAGACACTCCGAGCCGAAGGATGCCCCTTCTGCGTTCCCACCGGTTATATCAACGAGTGCCTTAACTCCGGTGAGGTGTTGTGCCATAAGCCCTGCTTTCTTCCTGCCAGCCCTTATATTCGTAATCTCAATTTCCCTTCCCAAAAGAGCGGCAAGCGAGAGGGAGGTCCTAAGTATCTGTCCTCCCCCTTCTCCATAGGAACCGTCTATAGGCATAAGTCCCTTGGCCAAGATCGTCCTCCAGTTATGATCAACAATCCTAAAAATAAAATAGAGCTTTCGGAAAAGCAAGGTCTTTTGCACAATGTCGGTTGTGCAGCAAAAATAAAGTGGGTTATACGCCTCTCTTCTCCAATTGTATCGGTGATCTCGACCAGGCAGAAGCAGAATCATGCTGAACACGGATCTGGCGTGTGGGTTTGCTGCTGACGTGGAACAATCGACTACGGAGGGAAAAGTTCGAAGGGGCACCTTGTACAGTGCCCCTACTATTAGTTTCAAAATGGCTTTCGGACAGAGCAACGCAGTTGGCCTTACGTTTCAGTTCCCCACCCCCTGCCTCAAGCTTTCAGCTTTTAAGGGCCAGGTCTTCCCTTCTTTCCTCTTCAGCCTCAAGCTCTCCGCCAGTGAGGGCGAGATGTATCACCTCATCCAGCTTCTCAACGAAGCTGAAGTTGAGCTTCTTCCTTATGTTGGGCGGGATCTCTTCGAGATCCTTTTCATTCCATTTCGGAAGTATAACCGTCTTTATCCTCGCCCGCTGCGCAGCTAAGACCTTTTCCTTTATTCCCCCAACAGGAAGAACCTTTCCACGGAGAGTTATCTCGCCGGTCATAGCTACATCGTGGTGCACGGGGCGTCCCGTGAGGAGCGAAGCAAGCGAAGTCGCTATGGCAACCCCGGCCGACGGGCCATCCTTCGGGACGGCACCTTCCGGAACATGAATATGTATGTCGTATTTCTTGAAGAAATCCTCGTCTATCCCGAACTCGGACGCGCGTGCCCTGAAGTATGAAAGAGCGGCATGGGCCGACTCCTTCATAACGTCTCCGAGCTGCCCGGTGAGTATAAGGCCCCTCTTGCCTCCTTTCATCTTTATGGACTCGATGAAGAGGATGTCACCGCCTGACATCGTCCAGGCAAGCCCTGTGGCGATGCCCGGCTCGGTGATCCTCTCAGCCGTTTCAGAATAGAACCTCTTGGGACCAAGGGATTTTCTGACTTCCCTGGAGGTAATACGAAATGGTCCCTCCCTGCCTTCGGCCACCTTTGTGGCGACCTTACGGCATACGTTCGCTATCTCCCTCTCCAGGTTCCTGAGGCCGGCCTCCTTCGTATATTCCTTTATTATCGATTTTATGGCTGAATCCGTGAAACTCACCTGGTCCCTGGAAAGCCCATGTTCCTCAAACTGCTTCGGCATCAGGTGCTTCTTAGCGATCATTACCTTCTCTTCCTCGGTATATCCCGGAAGCCTCAAAACCTCCATCCTGTCCCGGAGCGCCGGGGGGATGGTGTCGAGAATGTTCGCAGTGGTTATAAACATCACCTTCGAAAGGTCGAAGGGAACCTCGAGATAGTGATCGGAAAAAGAATTATTCTGCTCAGGGTCGAGCACCTCGAGGAGTGCTGCGGAGGGATCACCCCGGAAGTCGGCACCGAGCTTATCTATTTCATCCATCATAAAGATCGGGTTGTTGGACCCTGCCTTACGTATGCCCTGGATTATCCTACCGGGAAGTGCCCCCACGTATGTCCTCCTGTGTCCCCTTATCTCAGCCTCGTCGCGCACTCCACCAAGCGATATTCGCACGAATTTCCTCCCGAGGGCTCGGGCTATGGACCTCCCGAGCGAGGTTTTACCAACACCTGGAGGGCCGACGAAGCAGAGTATCGGGCCCTTCATATCCTGCTTTATCTTCCTCACTGCCAGGTACTCTATTATCCTGTTCTTCACATCGTTAAGGTCGTAGTGGTCATCGTCGAGAACCTGTCTCGCAGATTTGATTTCAAGGTTATCTTCGGTATAAACCGACCAGGGAAGCTCCACCAGCCAGTCAAGGTAGGTTCTGGAAACAGTATATTCTGCGGCGGCCGGGGGCATCTTGGAGAGCCTGCCAAGCTCCTTTTCGGCCACCTTCTCAACTTCCTCTGGCATCCCAGCTTTCTCTACCTTCGCCCTGAGCTCATTCATCTCAATGGTTCTCTCATCACCCTCCCCGAGTTCCCTCTGTATCGCCTTGAGCTGCTCCCTGAGCAGAAACTCCTTCTGGGCCTTGCCCATCTCATTCTGAACCTGGCTTTGTATCTTCGATGCTAAGTCGAGTTCCTGCACCTGCTTCTCGAGCGTTCTTGTAAGCTTGGTGAGCCTCTCTTTGATATCTACCGTCTCCAAGAGATCCTGCTTCTGCTCAAGCCTCAAATTCAGATTCGAAGCCACAAAGTCTGCGAGCTTCGATGGGTCGTTCAGATTCACAACCACAACTTGAAGCTCGTCAGAAAGGTAAGGCACAAGCCAAACTATCTTCTGGAACTGGTTCGATACGCTTGTGGCAAGTGCATTTAGCTCCAATCCCTCCTCGACTATATCATTTAATATCTCCGCTTCTGCCTTGAAATACGGCTCCTCCTGAATGTACTTCTTTACCTTAATCCTGGATAGCCCCTGTACAAGCACCCTCACGCTCCCGTCGGGCAGTTTCATCATCCTATGGATAACGGCGAGCGTACCAACCTGGTATACATCGGACGGAGTTGGGTCATCTATGTCAGAATCCTTCTGGGAAACTATCCCTATCATCCGACTTCCTGCGACAACATCATCTATAAGCTTAACCGATTTCTCCCTGGAGGCAACCAGCGGTACCACAGTTGAAGGGTAGACAACCATAGATCTGAGCATGAAGATCGGAAGCTCAGAAGGCATATCCTTCTCTTCGATCTCCTCCACGGAAGACATAGCAATTTTTCTATCGGTCTCGTTCACTCTAATCTACCTCCTCTCTATATTCATAATATTCATAAGTAGATTTCAAACCTCATTCGCCCTCTACAGGTATGTTCCTGGACGATGTCCTCTTTTTAGGGAGGAAGACTTCGAGAAATCCGTCCCTGTAGGTGGCCTTTATGTTATCAACATCAATCTTATCGCGTAAGACTATAGATCTTTTGAATCTGCCTCGGTTTATCTCCATAAGCAGCAACCTGGCATTACCTTTGGGCCTTCTGCTTTCCCTCTCACCTGATATCCTGAGCACGTTGTCGGAAAATCTGATGTCTACCCTGTCGAGATCAACCCCGGCTATCTCCATCCTGATAAGTATCTCATCTTCGTTATCATATATGTCGGTGGGTGGACGCCATATCCTCTCGGAGAAGGCCCCGAATACACCGTTTGAACTCAAAAACCCCCTGAAAGTCCTGTCAACTTCATCATCTATATCACGAATTTGCCTGTGAAGCTTATCTACATCTTTTCCCATCACTCTCCTCCGTTCAGCCCGGATGTATGAAGGCTAAACCTGATGAAGGATCATGTCCTTGGGGATCACCACGATCCCTCCATCACTAACGGTAAACCGTTTTCTATCCTCCTCCAGGTCATATCCTATAACCATGCCAGGCGGCACCTCCACGTTCTTATCTATTATGGTTTTCATTATCTTCGAGTTTTCGCCTATCCTCACATTATTGAATACTATCGATTCCGTAACTGAGGCACCCCTTTCGACCCTCACACCAGGGGAAAGTATGGACCTTTCCACACTGCCGCTATCTATTATGCATCCGCTCGATATGAGCGAGCTAGCTATAAGGTTCTTCCCATTGCTCGATATCACCATCTTTGCCGGAGGGTACTGTTCCTGATAGGTCCTTATGGGCCATTCCCGGTCATAGAGATTGAAAATAGGAACTGTCTCCACAAGGTCCATATTAGATTCCCAATATGTATCCAAAAGTCCGATATCCCTCCAATACTTCGGACCACTCTTGTTTTCATCCACAAAGCTGTAGGCATAGATTCTACTCCCGAGCGATAGCATCTCGGGTATCACATTCCTGCCGAAATCGTGTTGCGTGTCTTTCTTTGCATCATTTATGACTGCCTTAACGAGTATCTCTGTATTAAACACATATATGCCCATGGAGACAAAAGCTCTTTCCGGATCTCCAGGCATCGGCTTCGGGTGGTCTGGCTTCTCCTCAAAACCGACAAGCCTCGAATTCTCATCCACCTCCATAACGCCGAGATGTCCTGCATTCTCCCTCTCGATTTCTATGCCGGCGATCGTCATGTCGGCCCCTCTGGATTCGTGGAAGTCTATCATTTTGCTGTAATCCATCTTATAGACATGATCACCTGCGAGGATAAGAACCCTTGTTGGTCTGATCTGTTCCAATAGGTATATGTTCTGGTATATCGCATCGGCCGTCCCTTCATACCACCTCCGAGCTGTCCTTAGCTGAGGGGGAGCCGCATAGAGGAACTCGTCGAGATCTTCGGAGAAGACGTTCCACCCGGTCTTAAGGTGCCTGCTTATCGAAACGGATTTGTATTGGGTGAACGCGTATATCTTCTTTAGACCTGAGTTCACGCAGTTCGAGAGCGTGAAATCTATTATTCTGTATACTCCGCCGAAAGGGACAGCAGGTTTTGCCCTGTCCTTTGTCAGAGGGTACAACCTCTCCCCCTGTCCTCCGGCCAGTATTATGGTCAGCGTCTCTTTCAGAAGCGAAAGATCGAAAGGCATGGCTTTACCTTTCAGTCGTCTCCGAGTATTTCATGTATCTTAACCTTGAGTTCGCTGAGGTCAGAAGATTTGACAATGTATGCTTCCGCTGCCCAGCTCATGAAGTTGTCCTTGTAGTTCGGATAGGCTGTATGTATTATAACAGGAAGCTTGTTCTTCCTGTCAAGCATCTTACCAAGGGCTTCTATACCATCCATCCCTGGCATTCTGATATCCAGAACAACAAGGTCAAGGCTTTCCTCCTCAACGATATTCACTGCTTCTTTCCCATTGCCCGCGAGGAGAACCCTGTAGCCATCTTCGGTTAGCTCCTTCTCATAGAGGAATCTCTGGTTGTTGTCATCTTCAACTATCAGCAAGGTTTTCACCGCTCTGCTCCTTTCCATCGAGCCTGAGCGGGAGCCTTATTATAAAAGATGCCCCCTTATCAGGCCCTGTGCCAATATCTATTGTCCCTCCATGATCAACTATTATCCTCTGCGCTACAGCCAGCCCGAGCTCCGCGCTGTCGCTCTTGTCGGAGGTGAATGGAATGAAGAGCCTGTCAAAAGTTTCCTTGGATATTCCCGATCCAGTGTCGGAGACCGATATATAGACACTCTGAGGATCCGAATAGCTTGACACTTCGAGGATACCTCCTTCCTTCATGGACCCAATCGAGCTGCTGAAGATATTCAGAAAAACCTGTTTCATTCGTCCCGCATCAACTAAAACCCGCGGTATGTCCCTGGAGAATTTCGTTATTATCTCTATATCTCTCGATCTGGTTTCCTGCTCGACCATGACTAAGGTTTCCCCTATTATATCATTTATATCTTCATAGCTGGGATTCAACTCGGAGAACTTTCCAAGGTCGAGCTGCTTCTTAAGTATATCCTCGAGCCTTTCGACTTCTTTCACTATTATATTTATATATTCCCTGTTTGGATCCCCTTCCGGAATGGATTTCAGGGCAAGGCGAGCGAATCCTCCCACGGAAACCAAAGGATTCCTTATCTCATGGGATACCTGGGCTATCATCTTGCCAAGTGCGGCAAGCTTCTCCGAACGGAGAAGGATCTCCTGCATCTCCCTCAACCTGGCTTCCGTTGACCTGACTTTCTCAAAGAGCCTGGCGTTCTCTATGGCTATGGCGGCCTCATTGGCAAGTATGGCCAGAAATTCCCTGTCATCGGAGGTGAAAAAGGGCTGGTCGTGTCCCTTCGGTGTTTTGTTGTAGACTGTTATAGTCCCTATAAGCTTTTCTTTCAGGGAGAGCGGAACACATATCAAAGATTTTATCCCCGATTTCGAGGTTCCCGGAAATCGGGGGTCGCTCTCGGCATCGGCGGTAAGGAAAGGTTCTCCGTGCTCCATTACCCATCTTGCCACACTGTCGCCCATATTGAATATCTTCTCGTGCCTGAACTCTTCCCCCACGTTCCAGGCACCGTGTACTCTGGGCTTTCCATCTTTCTGATCCACGAGGTGAAGGATTGAGCCCTTAGCGGCCAGAACCTGTGCTGATATACGGGCTATGAGGTTCATCTCAACACCGAGGTCAAGTGTGGAAAGAATAGCCTCACTCACCTCGTAAAGCATCTCCAGCTCCGAAACTCTCCTTTTCACTCTCTCATGCACCGTCGAATTCTCTATGGCGAGCGCCGCCTGTCCGGCCAACATACCTAAGAAATCTATATCTTGCTCTGTCACAATGCGCTCGCTGAAGGGATTATCAGCAACTATAACTCCCAGGAGCCTCATCTTTCCTATAAGCGGGGCTACAGCGAACGAGCTCATCTCGAACGCTTCGGAAAACTTCTGCTCCACAGGACCCTTTCCGTCGTCTTCGTCTACCCATATCGTCTTTCTCTCCCGCATAGCACGTGCTATAGGCCCCTCATCAAGCTCCATCGGAAACTTTATTCCGGAAACCTTTTCGGTAAGCTCGAGATCGCTATCTCCCTCTGACGAGACTATAGATTCAAGAGATGCCTCGTTGCTCTCAAGCTCTGACCATATCCTGTAGGCATCCTCGATGCTGGTTGGACCGACAGCTATCTTCCCCTCAAGGTACTTCCCCATATGATCCAAGAGGAAGAGGAACGCCCTGTTGAAACCGAGGGCACAGCCGGCCGTGGTGCACTTGAGCACTATCTTGAGGATTTGGTCGAGATCGAGGGAACTATGAACCGTATTTATAACCTCGTAGAGGATGTCGCTTTTGTTTTTGAACTCGATCATCTTTCCTTCGAGTCTCTCTATTTCCCTTAAAGCGCGTTCTTCCTCGATAGCCTCCGTAAGTTCTCCCGCTATGGCCTCAATGTAAGGCATGTCCTCGTCGATCCTCTGATTGTCGACTTTTCCAAGCCATATACATCCGAAGAGCTCGTCTTTGAACTTTATGGGTATAGCCCAGATGGGATCAAGTTTGTTGTTATCCGATTGCATGCGGAGGGGCCCTGTACAGGAAGGAAACTTAGAAACGAGTTGCTCTGCGGCAGAAAGTGTCTCCCATCCGAGCTCTCCCCAGCTTCCCTTCAGTTTAGGCAACTTATCCCCGTCAGGTGGTATAATAAGTGCCACGCCTCCCGAGTGCACATGGGAAAAACAGTTTCCAATCGTCTGCAGTGTCCCCTCACCCAAACCCGAAGAAACAAGGGTGTTCACAAGCTCGCTCAAGGCGGAAACCCTTGAATGTTCAGAATATTTCAATTACGTTTACCTCCCGGAATACCGTGTTACAGGTATGGTTTAGCAATCCTCCTCTTGAGGTTTCTTTCACAAAACAATATACCATAAGAAGGGCAAGAAGTCAAGATAGCATAGCGCAATGCGTAAAGGGTGGATCACAATAGAGCTAATAATGGGAGGTGAGCTCGATTGAGCAGATATTGTTCAACATCATGAAACACCGGACAAGATTTCCCATCAGTCCACAGCTCCAGGCCCCACGCACCACAGCTCACGTTCCCTATCACGTCACATGATCTTTCATTGACCCTGGATATCTGCCTTTCCCCTAATATCCATTGTCCGCTGGACGTACAAAGCTCTCCTCCGCCTGAGTCCTCTTCGAGAATGTTATACTGTCTCCTGACGCATCGGCAATCACGGTGTCACCTTCGGCGAAGGTTCCCTTGAGTATCTCTACGGCAAGCACGTTTTCGACCATACGCTGTATGGTCCTCTTCAGGGGTCTTGCACCGTAGGCTGGATCATAGCCTGCATCGGCGAGGAGCTCTCTGGCCTTATCAGTAAACTCAAGCTTTATACCGTCGCGCTCGGAGATCCGCGACGACAGCTTTCCTGTCTGGAGTTCAACTATCTCCTTTATGTGTTCTCTCGAAAGAGGATGGAATATTATTATTTCATCAAGCCGGTTCAAAAACTCTGGCCTGAAGCTACCTCTTAAGGCTTCCAGGACCTTCGACCTTATGCTGGCGTAATCTCCGCTTTCGGCAAAATCTCCTATCAGATGACTTCCGATGTTCGAGGTCATTATTATGACCGTATTCTTGAAATCTACCGTGTGACCATGGCCATCCGTAAGCCGCCCGTCATCGAGTATCTGGAGCATTATGTTGAAGACATCCATGTGGGCCTTCTCGATCTCATCGAAGAGCACGACCTGGTACGGCCTCCTGCGTACGGCCTCAGTGAGCTGCCCCCCTTCCTCATAGCCGACATACCCTGGGGGAGCGCCTACGAGACGTGCGACCGTGTGTCTCTCCATATATTCTGACATATCGATCCTGACCATCGCATTTTCGTCATCGAAGAGGAAATCGGCCAGGACTCTGGCAAGCTCGGTTTTGCCGACCCCCGTAGGACCGAGAAAGAGGAAGGACCCTATCGGGCGGTTCGGATCCCCCAGTCCCGCCCTGTTTCGCCTTACGGCGTTGGCTACGGCTGTTACGGCCTCGTCTTGACCAACTATTCTTTCGTGGAGCCTCTCTTCCATACTGACAAGCTTCTCTATCTCACCTTCGAGGAGCTTCGAAACAGGGATGCCCGTCCACTTTGCTACGGCCTCGGCTACATCTTCCTCCCCTACCTCCTCACGCATCATCATCCCTTCCTTCTCGATTTCCGAGAGCTTTCCCTCGAGCTCCTTGAGCTCATTTTCCACCTCGATCCTATCGCCGTACTTTATCCTTGCGGCCCTCTCGTAGTCGCCGACCCTCTCCGCCTCCTGCTCATCGACCTTGAGGGTTTCCATCTTCTCTTTGAGGGAGCGGGTATGCGTTACGAGTTCTTTCTCACGCTGCCAGCGGGCCTTAAGCTCATCCCTTTCTTCTATGAGCTCCGAAAGCTCCTTCTCTATCGGCTTCAGGCGCTCGGCAGCGTCCTTCTCCCGCTTTACAGCCTCCTTCTCTATCTCAAGTTGGCGTATCTTCTTCTCAATCGTGTCAAGCTCCTCAGGCATGCTGTCTATCTCGATTCTCAGCTCGGCGGCGGCTTCGTCTATAAGATCTATCGCCTTATCGGGGAGGAACCTGGCGGTTATATACCTTTCGGAAAGCGTGGCAGCAGCAATGATCGCGGAGTCGCTTATCCTGACACCATGGTGGATCTCGTAACGTTCCTTAAGCCCCCTCAGGATCGATATCGTCTCCTCAACCGAGGGCTCACCGACGTATATCTGCTGGAAACGCCTCTCGAGCGCGGCGTCCTTTTCGATGTTCTCCCTGTATTCATCGAGGGTGGTCGCACCTATGCACCTCAGCTCCCCACGGGACAATGCGGGCTTAAGCATGTTGGATGCGTCCATGGCGCCCCCGACGGCACCGGCACCGACTATGGTATGGAGCTCATCTATGAAGAGGATGATCTGACCATCGGACTCCTGGACCTCCTTTATCGCTGCCTTCATCCTGTCCTCGAACTCACCGCGGAACTTTGTTCCGGCTATCATCGCCCCAAGATCCAGCGCGATGACATGTTTTCCCTTTAAAGATTCAGGGACATCCCCGGAGGCTATCTTCTGAGCAAGTCCTTCGGCTATGGCAGTTTTTCCGACGCCGGGGTCTCCTATGAGTACCGGATTGTTTTTGGTCCTCCTGCTGAGGACTTTTATCACCCTCCTTATCTCATCCTCGCGGCCGATCACAGGGTCAAGTTTGCCCTTCCTGGATAGGTCGGTTAGGTCTCGACCGTACTTCTCAAGTACCTGATATTTCGTCTCCGGGTTAGGGTCCACAACCCTCTGATTTCCCCTTATCTGAGAAAGAACACCGTATATGGTCTCCCTGTTTACCCCGAAGCCCGAGAGGATCACCGAACTCCGGGTTCCCTTCTCCTCTGCAATGGCAATAAGGAGATGCTCGACACTCACATATTCATCCTTCAAGGACTGTGCTTCATTCCAGGCCCTCTCAAACACCTTGGTAAGTTTCGGGGAAACGTAAATCTGGTCTGCAGAGTAAACCTTCGGAAGCTTCTCAAGCTCGGATATAACCTGACTCCTTACCGAACGGACATCGGCTCCAAGTTTGGATATTATGCTTCCGGTGATCCCACCCGATTGATCGAGAAGCGCAAGCAGTAGATGCTCGGATTCAATCTGTCCATGGCTCCGCTCCTGGGCTATGGACTGGGCATTCTGAAGCGCTTCCTGAGATTTCTCCGTTAACCTGTCAAGCCGCATATTCTATACCTCCGTAGAAATATCGTTGAATTCTCGTGAAATAATAATCTACATATTGAGCAAATAGTGTGCCAATTTCAGCAGATCAAAATGGTACACGGTAAGAAGTATGACAAGGGCTGAGTTTGTGTTCAGTCACGGGTCCAAGTATCCCAAACGGACTAAGCACTTGTGGAGTAAGAGATTACTAGGTGAAGCACGATAAGAAATATTACTTCTTTGCGATCAAAATTAAGGAGGCGGGTTTCGGAATAATAAAATTAAGAAAATCATCCATAATCTTCCATAGACGGAAAGGGATCCCCCTCAACAATATGTTTATGTGTAATATACTGGATACTTTATTACAACTCTTGGAAAATATCTGTGGTTTTAAACCCGCGCTAGAAACGAGTGTTGATAATTTATTTTCATCGAATGAATGTAAGTGAGAATGCGTTGGAGTTGGTTTATTGCAGTGAACACAAATTTGATAAGTTATTTTTTCCCTATATGGAACAGATACAGCTAAGACTCCGTTATCTTTTAAAACTCGATGAACTTCAAGTAAAGCAGGTAATGGGTCCTCCAAATGTTCAACAACTTCTGAAATAACAATAATATCAAAACTATTTTGATGGAAAGGTAATTTGTATACATCTCCAGCGATCGGAAAGATAGGAATATATGCATTTCTTTTCACGCTTTCTAAATTATTCAATGGAATATCTAGAGGGAAATATCGGACATTTGTCTTTTTCAATAATTTTACAGCTATCCCACCACCACTTCCAATTTCTAAAATGCGATCATTTTCTTTTACTTTCTGGAGGTGAAAAAACTCCTCATATCGTCTTCTACTTTCCTGCTCTGTAAATTTGTCAATATTAAAATAATCATAAAAGTCACCATCGATTTTGTAGTGCTGAATATGATCTATATATTGAATTTTTCCATCCATAATACATTAGAAAGTCTAAAATTACGCTTAATAACAGCAGTAGCTTCGACCGGTTTTACAGTTGCGTTCCCCGGTATTTAACCATATCACCAGCGATGAAAGCTCAAATTCGCGGCAAACTTCTGTTGCTTAAATCGAACTTCCTGACCCAAATTAACACGTATTCTGTTATATGTCAATAAAATATCTCTTTTACTTGGATTTATCCTAATTCTTGCTGAA
>CAZTBA010000126.1:0-14150 GCA_964611725.1 uncultured bacterium | reverse complement strand
TCTCGTCACGTTTGGTCAAAATGATGGGTGGCAGGATCTGGGTTGAGAGTGAGGTTGGCAAAGGTAGCACATTCCACTTCACAGCGCGCTTTGGCCTGCAAAGGGGTATAGTGCCCAAGCCATTAGCTGATTACAGGGATCTGAGGGGATTGGCTGTATTGGTGGTTGACGACAATGCTACAAACCGGCGCATCCTCCAAGAAATGCTGGCCAATTGGGGTATGAAGCCGACTTTGACAGGAGATGGTCAGTCAGCTCTGAGTATGATGGAACATGCCCGGGAAGCCGGCACTCCATTTACCCTTGCGATTGTCGATGTCCAGATGCCGGAGATGGATGGTTTTACTCTGGCAGCACGTATCAAGGGCAATCCGGATTTGGCAGACGCTAACATTATAATGTTGTCATCGTCCGGTCTGCCGGGTGATGCTGCCCGATGCAGAGAGTTGGGGGTTGTCACCTACCTGATGAAGCCTGTCAAACAGTCAGAGCTTCTGGACACAATTCTGACCATCTTTGGCACATCTCCCCCTGAGGAGCGCAGGTATTCGCCGATCATCGGTCATCCTGCAAGAGAAGGCCGTCGCTATCTCCGCATACTCCTCGCTGAAGACAACGAGGTCAACCAGAGGTTAACAGCAAGGATTATCGAGAAGCAGGGGCATATAATCGTGGTAGTCAACAATGGCAAGGAAGTGCTTGCTGCCTTGGAGAGGGAACCTTTCGATCTCATTTTGATGGATGTGCAGATGCCGGAGTTGGATGGACTTGAGGCAACTGCTCTCATTCGTGAAAAGGAGAAAACGACGAAGTCCCACGTCCCGATCGTCGCGATGACTGCACATGCGATGAAGGGTGACCGTGAGCGTTGCATCGAGGCAGGGATGGATGCCTACATCTCCAAGCCACTTCAGAATCATGAGCTCCTTGAGATCATAGAGGGTCTGTCTACAGAGACCAGCGAGGAAGAGCCGTCTGGGTCGGTATTTGACCGGACTTTGGCTCTGGCTCAGGTTGAAGGCGATATTGAGCTTTTGAGGGAAATTACAGGGCTGTTCTTGGAGGAATCTCCGAAATTGCTGTCTGAAATTCGGGAATCGGTTGCGCGACGCGACCCCATATTGCTGGAACGAACTGCTCACAAATTGAAGGGTTCGGTTGGGAATTTCGGTGCCGATGGCACTTTCAATGTAGTGTCAAGGCTGGAGGTTATGGGGAGGGATGACGATTTTGTCAATGCAGAGGAAGCGTATGCTGAGCTTGAGAGGGAGATAACTCGTCTTGATCGGGCGCTAATAGAGTTCAGAGAGGGAGGTAGAGAGTGAGGGTTCTTATCGCTGAAGATGATCCTGTCTCACGACGTCTACTTCAGGCCAGACTGTGCAAGTGGGGATATGATGTAGTTGTTGCCTGTGATGGAACTGAGGCGTGGAAGGTGCTTCAGGATGAAGATGCTCCTAAGCTGGCTATCCTCGATTGGATGATGCCCGGAATGGATGGAGTCGAAGTCTGCCGCAGGGTGCGTCAGTGGAAGGAATCACCGTACACCTACATCCTGTTGCTGACGGCGAAGAACCAGAAGGAAGATATCATTGAAGGTATGACTGCTGGCGCGGATGACTACATTACCAAACCGACTGATGCCCATGAGCTGAAGGTACGTCTGCGTGCAGGCCAACGTATTCTCAACCTGCAGGCCGCACTTCTCGGGGCACTGGCCGAGCGCAAGCAAGCGGAGGAGGCATTGGCGGAGGCACGTCGACATGAGATTAAGATTGCCTCTGACATTCAGAAAATGCTTCTGTTAGACAAGCCACCCCATCTCCCGGGGATATCAGTTGCCGCGCGTACGATTCCTTCGAAGGAAGTGGACGGTGACTTCTACTACTTCTTCAAGTACCGTGAAAAGTGCCTCGACGTCATTGTCGGAGACGTCATGGGCAAGGGTGTCCCTGCGGCGCTTCTCGGAGCGGGAACCAAGAGCCAGTTCCTGCGCGCAAGGAGCCATCTCATTTCCTCATCGGACCACAAGTGGCTTCCCAAACCCGAAGATATCGTCATGCAGATCCATACTGAAGTGACAAGCCAGCTTATAGATCTCGGAAGCTTTGTCACCCTTTGCTATGCTCGGTTTGATCTGGAAAGGAACCGGATCGATTTCGTGGATTGCGGACACACCAAGACGATCCATTTCCGGCATCGTACGGGTACATGCGAAACGCTGGAAGGCGAAAATATGCCTTTGGGGTTCAGCGATCAGGAAATCTACAGGCAGGTCTCCGTTCCATTCGAGGTAGGAGACGTGTTCGTTTTCTATTCGGACGGTGTGAGCGAGGCGCGGAATGGAACGGGCGAATTCTTTGGAGTGGACCGTCTGGCCGAGCTTGTAAGGAAAGGTGGCCAACTCGAAGCTGAAGAATTGATAGACAGGATCCACACGGCGGTTACTGTCTTCTCAAACTCGGAAGCATTCGTTGATGATCTGACGTGCGTTACTGCAAAGATCGAAGAGACGGACTGAATACCGAGCCAAGGCTGTGACTGATTTGACCGGAAAGACCATTCGAGATAAGCGATCCATAATTGGGGATAGAAAGAATTCTAAATAAGGGGGTTTGAGAGTGGACCTCACAAAGTTAGCAGAAGATCTGGGCTTTGAGCAAAATGAGTTCATGGAAATAGCGGAACTCTTTGTGGAGACTGCTGCCTCTGATCTCGATAAATTGCAGTCCGCATTTGATGAGAGGAACGTCCGGGAAGTCTCTGAAGCAGCACATTCTATAAAAGGTGCATCCGGCAGTCTCGGGTTTCAGGAGATTTACGAGATAGCCAAGAGGATCGAGGTGAGAGCTCGTGAGAATAGTCTGGATGGAGATCAGGAAGCCTTACAGTCACTGAGCGAAAAACTGGGTGAGCTGGCTAAGGTCTTGAACTCTGTCAGATGAAGGCAAGGAGCTGCATTTATAGCTTCCATTTTTGCGACGCAGAGAAGAAGGAGGGAAATACCATGGAACACAAGACCTGGTATGACGAGCAGCATGGGATTCTCAGGCTCCAAGTAATTGGCGAGTATTCTTCTCAGGAGGCCAGAGACTTGGGGAAAATGTGGAACGAGCTATTGCAGGGGAAACCCTACCGACAGCTGGTGGTTGACCTGTCTCAGGCGGGCAAAATGGAGAGCAGGGAGACCCGGAAAATTCAGAACGATTGCCTAAAGGAGGCGGAAATTACCGACATCGTTTTTGTCGGAGCCAATTCAGCCACCCGTATGATTGCCAGGGTTCTGATAAAACTTGCTTCTAATATCCCCAGCGAATTCCTCAAAACCGATGATGAAGCGCTGGGCTGGCTTAAAGATCGGAGGAAGTCATAATGAAAGCCACAATACCCAATTTGGAGGAACGAGTAAATAGAATAGAAGATGTGGTGGCTTCGGTTGCGGCAGGAGACATGGATGCCCGTGTCAATCCCGAAGTCGAAGATGGTTTTACCGGTATTGAAATGGCTGTCGATCTGTTGATAGGTGATCTGACAGATGAATTACGGGAGCGACAGAAGGCTCAAAAGGAACTGGAAGATAAACTGGCAACCATCCAGCAGCAGCAAAAGACCATCATGCAGCAGCAGGAGGATCTGTTGGAATTGTCCAGCCCCGTGACCAAAGTCTGGGACAATATCCTTATTCTACCTGTGATTGGCACGTTGGATAGCAGGCGTACCCAGATTATGATGGAGAATCTCCTGCAGAAGATCGTTGCAACGGGCTGTACCACAGCCATTCTGGATATTACCGGCGTTCCAACGATTGATACTCAGGTTGCCAACCATTTGCTAAAGACCGTCACTGCAGCCCGCCTGTTGGGGGCAGAATGTATTGTATCCGGAATTAGTCCTCCTATCGCCCAGACTATCGTTAACCTGGGTATTGATCTTTCTTCGATCCAGACAAGGGCGACCATGCAGGAGGCAATGCGCTATGCTTTCCAGGAAAACCGTCAGCGTGTAGTAGAGGTGTCGTTCACGGATAGTGTGAGAGAAGAAAGACTCAATGGAGAACCAGAATGAGCGAAGCGCAGGCAAACAGGCGTATCCCTATTGTCAAGATCGGAAATCATCTGATTGTTTCTATCCAGGTCGATATGCATGACAGACTGGCCATCGAACTGCAATCTCAAATCCTGGAAGAAATTGCCAGAACTGGTGCCAAGGGGGTGTTGATCGACATTTCCGTACTGGAGATGGTTGACTCATTTATCGGGCGCATGCTCTCAGGAATGGCTTCAATGGCAGCTATCATGGATGCCTCCGTTGTCATTGTGGGTATGCAACCGGCTGTTGCCATAACCCTGGTAGAATTAGGTCTTGAAATGCCACGCGTGGATACAGCCTTGAATATGGAAAAGGGCATTGAGATGCTGGAGAGAAAGCTGAATCGAAGAGATATCGCGGTCAATTAACCCGGAAGGCTCAGGTTGACAACCAATTGGCATTCCGGGCCAAGATGCGCTTCAGCTTTTTTACAATCTTTCACTGTGAGAGAAACTTATAACCCTTGGTGTCAAGATGACCCTGAAGGTTCAGCCTATGAATGAATTATCTGATGAGAAAAACCTTGAGCGCCTCGATTCTCATGCTATTCAATCGGAAAACGATATTGTCAGGGCTCGTCAGCTTGTGCGTCGGCTTGCAAGACAAGTAGGTATGGGAATTGTTGATCAAACGCGTATTACCACGGCCGTCAGTGAATTGTTTAGAAATATGTATCAGTATGCCGGTGGCGGTGAAATATTTATTGATAAAGGCGAGCATGACGGTCACCTGGCATTAATAATAACCTGTATCGATCATGGCCCCGGAATTGCGGATCTGGAGCAGGCTATGACCGATGGCTATACCTCAGGTGCCGGAATGGGACTCGGATTGCCTGGTGCCAAACGGTTAGTAGACTCATTTCATATTGAATCAAAGGTTAATGAGGGCACATTGGTAAGGGTGGTCAAGTGGATCTAGTGCGTAGCCAAGTAGAGAACCTAACGATTGAGGATAATTCTGCGGTAGGTGCATGTCGGCGTAAGGCTACTCAGTTCGCAGAGCAATTGGGATTTGACAGTGTAAAGGTGGAAGAAATAGCCATATCGGTAACCGAACTGGTCATGAACGTCCTAATTCATGGGGGTGGGAAAGGCCACTTTGTCATTTGTCGGATACAAAATGGACATACGCATAATGGGCTCGAGATCTGGTGTTGTGATTATGGAAATGGCATTTCAGATCCGTTGCAGGCAGCTCGAGATGGATATTCAAGCGCAAATTCACTTGGAATCGGCATCGGTTCAGTCCAGAGGTTAGCTGACGAATTTGAAATCAATATCCAGAAGCCGCCCCTACCTGTCAGCTCAATATTTAACCGCAATGATTCAGCGGGGAATTGCATGTGTTTTCGGAAATGGCTTGCGGACAGGAAATGGGTAAGTGTTAACAGAAATCTGGTCATCGGAGCTGCCCTGCGGGCAAAACCCGGTGAAATCTTTAATGGCGACGATTATGCTATCTGTCATCTTTTCGAAGGGATAACTCTGGCAGCAGTAATCGACGGCCTGGGACACGGCAAGGAAGCGCATCTGGCATCACAATTGGCCAAGGAGCGCATTCTATCCAAACCCAACTTACCCCTCGATGCACTCTTGAACTATATTCATGCCTCTATTCGGGGTACCAGAGGCGCTACGATCGGACTGGTCCGTCTGGACTCGAACTCAGGCAAATTACTTTTCATTGGGGTCGGCAACATTGAAGGACAAGTACTCGCCGCAAGTAAATCCCAGAGCCTGACCTCATTGGGTGGGATTGTAGGCCATAATATGCGAACTCCTCGCATTTTTGAATATGAATATAAAACCGGGGATAACTTGGTCCTCCATTCAGATGGAATATCATCAAGCTGGCAACACATTGATACTGACTGGCAGAAACACCCTCAGCGAATCGCAGAGGAGATTTTGAATAAACACTCAAGGTTTAACGATGATGCAACCATTCTTATCTTACGCAACACTTCACGAAATCGGTGAGGTCCCAATTCGTTTCGAGACTGATGTCGTGCGGGCGCGGAACCTAGGGACCTTACTTGCCAAAGAAACCGGGTTTGATGAGACGACGTGTATCCGTATCGGGACAACTGTGTCAGAATTGACGCGCAATATGATAGAGTATGCTCAGGGCGGAACCGTAAAGTTTTTTATAGCACAGCGGAGGGATAATTCCAGCGGATTGGCAGCGATATTCGAGGACCATGGTCCTGGAATCGAGGATATTGATCTGATAACATCGGGGAATTTCCATTCAAAAAATGGTTTGGGGATTGGTATCGTGGGCTCGCAAAGGTTGATGGATGATTTTGACATTCAATCGAAGATTGGGCATGGCACAAAGATTACATCTGTCAAATGGCTTCCTGCATATAACCCAATGTTGACAACTGAGAGGATTCGCCAAATTCAATCAGCGTTTCTACGGACGATAGAACGCGGCGCCGACAGTATGGTGGATACTATCAATGCCCAGAACAGAGAGCTGCATCACCTGCTGGAAGAACTGCAAGAACGGAACAGTGAGATCGAAGCGATTAATCGTGAGCTTGAAGAGACAAACCGGGGTGTTATCGCCTTAAACCTTGAGCTGGAAGAGAAAGCTACTGCCATCAGCCAGGCCAAAAAAGAAGCAGATTTGGCAAATCAGGCCAAGAGTGAATTTTTGGCCAATATGAGCCACGAAATACGCACACCTATGAATGCGGTCATCGGTTTTACCGATATGCTACTTGACACTGATCTGGATGAAGAACAGATCGATTATGCAACCACGATCCAGAGAAGCGGTGAAATTTTGCTCTCTCTGATCAATGATATCCTCGATTTTTCCAAGATTGAGGCGGGTCAGTTGGATTTTGAGGAGATTGACTTTGATCCGGAGCTTCTTGCCTATGATGTCTGTGAGTTGGTCCATCCCAAGGTTGAATCGAAACCGGTTGAGATCCTGTGCCATATCGGGGACAATGTCCCTTCGCGCGTCAGAGGAGATCCGGCAAGGTTCCGGCAGGTCTTGACCAACCTGATGAGCAATGCCTCCAAATTTACGGAAACTGGAGAAATAGAGCTTTCCCTTGATATTGAAGAGGAAACTGAAACCCGGTTGAAATTCCACGCCAAGATACGGGATACAGGCATCGGGATCCTGGAAGATAAATTAGCCACGATCTTTGAACCCTTTCGACAGGCCGATGGCTCTACCACAAGAAAATACGGCGGTACCGGTCTGGGGCTCTCCATATGCAAACGGATATCTAAATTAATGCAAGGTGATATCTGGGCAGAAAGTCCTGCCGACCACATTTCGGATTTGGAATCAAAAACTCGACAGCAAGAAACAGGAATACAGAATCGGGCCACCAGCCACCAGTCTCTGGCGTCCGAGGTCGATGGCCCCGGAACCATTTTTCATTTCACTGCGTGGTTCGGGAAGTCCGAAGATGAGGAACCCAAGAGGTTTAACTCTGTGTCGCTCTCTAACAAAAGGGTGGTTATTGTTGATGATAACCGGACGAATTTGGATATACTGACACACATTCTGGAATCGGAGGGTATTTGCGTTCTTGCCCTTACAAATGGGAAGGAGGTCATACCTGCTTTACAGAAGGCCCTGATGTCTGGAGATCCATTTGAACTTTGTATCGTAGATATCCAGATGCCCGGTATGAGTGGCTATGAAGTAGCGAAAGGCATTCGAGATTGTAAATCCGAAATACAAAATCTCCCTCTGATTGCCCTGTCTTCCTCGATGGAACGCGATGCCCAAAAATGTGAAAAGAAAGGATTTGACGGCTTCTTGAGCAAGCCGATTCGCAGAGAAAAGATGTTCCAGATGTTGGTCAGGATAATGGGGGGGGAAGCGACGGGCGAAGGATGGGGGGGTGAAATTACAGGAAAGCGAATTCTTACCCAGTACTCGGTTCGAGAGGAGATGAAGCATGCTGTGAGCATCCTTTTGGTTGAAGACAACCCCGTCAACCAGAAGCTGGCGGAGAAGATGCTGATCAAGGCCGGATATCAAGTGGAGGTGGCAAATAATGGTGAGGACGCAGTTGGAAAGTATACCACATCTCCCGAAGACTTTGATCTGATCTTTATGGATGTTCAGATGCCGGAGATGGACGGGCTGGAGGCAGCGAGGGTAATCAGAGGTAAAGGATTTGATGACATCCCAATCATCGCTATGACCGCGCATGCCATGAAGGGCGATAGGGAAAAGTGTCTCGATGCAGGTATGGATGATTACGTTACAAAGCCGATCAAAAGGGAAGATATCTTTGGGATCATCGGGAAGTGGGTTCTAAATAAGGAGGAGCCTTATGAGTTCTGAGGAATTAGCCAAAGATTCGATCCAAGAAGATGAGGAATTCCTGGAATTGATGAAACTCTTTCTTGAGGTCGAGATGTCTGATCCGGACAAAGTACAGCCTGCTGTTGCTGAGGAAGACGGCGAGAAAGCTGATATGTCTTCGATCTTCCTGAGGCCTATTTTACCAAACTTCGGGTTGCTGGCCCTTTTTATGGGCAGTCGAAGGATTCTCGAATGGTTGAAAACCAGGCTGTGAAGGATTAGAACAAGGGATAAGAAAGTCAGAAAAAGGATCTGTCGGCCGCAAGTATGCGGAAGTGAAGCTGTGCCAAATCGGTGATGCAGAGGAGGTGGTTCGGCATCGCACATGCTGAGATAGAGATTTCGAGCGATACAAGTGAGCTGGCACGGATACGGAGGTTCGTGCGGGAGTTTTGCCAGGGAATCCCGGGACCTGCTCTGGACGAGGACATTATCAACCAGCTTGAGATCGCTGTTAACGAAGCTTTGACCAATATCATGCGGCACGCATATCACGGCCGTACCGATCAACGGATTCAAATCGAAGCGAGAGCGTCTGCCAATCGGATCTCTATCAGTTTGTGTCACTGGGGCGAAACCTTCAGCCCTGAGATGGTTGAACCACCAGCTTTTGATGGTTCGCGGGAAGGTGGCTTTGGTGTCTATATCATCGACCGATGCGTGGACGAAACAATCTATTCCTGCGATGGGCATGGTAAGAACTGTGTGTGTCTGGTAAAAAATCGAAAGCACACCCGAATGAAGGAGACATAATGGAGCTGACTGTTGAGAAGATCGGTGATGTCGCTGTCGTAACACTGTTGGGGGAAATCCTGGATGCAAGTAATTCCAAGGAGTTCAAGCAAGACATTGTGCCTGTGCTCGAAGCGAATCCCAAATTAGTTTTTGATATGAGCCAGTTGCAGTTTGTCGATAGCTCCGGGCTCGGCTCCATCCTCTCCTGTCTGAGGCAGTTGAATGCGGTGGGTGGGGATCTGAAGCTGAGCGGGATGTCGAAACCGGTCCGTGCGCTCTTCGAGCTCGTGCGTATGCACCGGATATTCGACATCTTTAACACAAAAGAAGAGGCAGCCAGCACTTTCTAACGATGACAGGGAACATATCCGATCCATGTATAGCCGGTACCGCAGTCTAAATCGAAGAAATAGAAACTTATGAAGGCGATCGTATTCGCCGCAGGCAGGGATGTGGGCTGGCATCAATTTTCAGATGGATGCTGCACAATGCGAGATCGTACCGCCAGTTTACATGGGAGGCAGTGCCGCGCTGGAGCCTGGCTGTACAGCCATCAACTCGATGATGATCGGTCCCGAATGTGCTATAGAGTCCGAAGCTTACCTCGAGAAGAGTATCGTGTTTGATTGCACCTGGATCGGATCCCCTGCAGAGGTCAGAAACATGATAATCTGTGTGGACTCCTCGGGGACTGTGATTAACCTCATGCGAAGTAATACCGATTGGGTCATCGCCGATGCACGCAACCCCACGAAGGCCCTGATAGATGAGCAAAAGCAAATCCTGGAAATGTAAATGCATTGGTAGACAGATATATCAGAAAGGCAAAGATGTCTAATGAAAAAGAACTAAGTCTGCTTGTCTTCATTGATGCACCCGGCTGGGAGATCCTCCGACAACGTTCCCTTCCTGACGGTTTGCTTACGATAAAGGTACCGTTGGATACGATTTTTGGCTATAGTTCTACGTGTGCCCCGACAATTATCACAGGCAAGCTTCCTCGCGAGCATGGACATTTCTCGTTCTTTTACTACAATCCAACCAAATCACCGTTCGGCATCTGCCGCTTTCTGGACATCCTGCCTGGGTCCGTTTGCACGCCACAAAATGTATCGTGGCTCGGAAAATTACTGTCTGGCTTTAGCGATGGCCAGGTGGCAGCAGTGTTTGGTCGCCAGACTCCAAGCCCCGATTGCCATCCGCTCTATGTCAAGGATACGAAGGAGACATTCGGCGATGGCGGCCGTTAGGGCGACCCCCATCGAGAATGAGCTGTATTCGGCAGAAGCGTTCTATTGCGTAACCGCTGGAGTGCGGGATGGCCTGAAGCTGTTGTTTCGATACTTTGGGGGCATCCTGAATATATTCTCTCGAATTCAGGACGAGTAGAATTTTCCATGGAGGGCATAGTGAAAGTGGCGAACGAGGAGATAGAAAAACAACCCAATACAGTACGCGGGCTTCGGGAGTCCATCCTTTACCATGTCAGATATTCCTTAGGTAAACCCACGGATGAACTCTCCGAGGATGACATGTTTCTGGCCGTATCACTGAGCGTACGGGACCGGATGGTGGACAGGATGCTCGAAACAGAAGAACGGTACGAGAAAGCAGATGCCAAGCGGCTTTATTATCTCTCCATGGAATTTCTGATGGGGCAGTCTCTGAACAATAATCTCAGCAATCTTGGCATCCTTGACCTATGTCGTGAGGTAGTTGCGGAGATGGGTTTTGACCTGGAAAAGATTCAGGAAAGGGAGCCTGATGCTGCACTCGGCAATGGCGGTCTTGGTCGATTGGCCGCATGCTTTCTGGATTCGCTTGCGACGATGGATATGCCGGGGTACGGCTACGGCATCAACTACGAATATGGTCTGTTCAAACAGGAAATAAATAACGGCTACCAGAATGAAAAACCGGATCACTGGCTCGCCAGCGGGACGCCATGGGAGATAGAACGTGCCAACGAAGCTTGTATTGTGCCGCTCTTTGGCCGGATCGAGCATGCGCAAGACAGGGACGGAAATTACAACCCTATGTGGATGGATTGGCAGGTGATTATTGGAGTTCCACACGATATGCCCATTGTCGGCTATGGTGGGCAAACTGTCAATTTCCTGAGGCTCTATTCGGCCAGGGCATCTCGGGATTTCGACATGCAAATATTCAATGATGGGGACTATTACAGAGCGGTTGAACAGAAGATCGCCTCGGAGACCATTTCAAAGGTTCTCTATCCATCAGATTCTGTTGAGGCCGGTCGCGAACTCCGGTTAATTCAGGAGTATTTCCTTGTGGCCTGTACCATTCGAGACATCGTCCGCCGGTATTTGAGGAACCATGACACGTTTGAAGGGTTTTCCTCCAAAGTTGCCATCCAACTCAACGATACCCATCCTGCCCTTACTGTAGTCGAGTTGATGCGCATTCTGATTGATGAGAATGATCTCTCCTGGGAGGATGCGTGGGAGACCACCGTGGCAACTCTGGGCTATACAAACCATACCCTTCTGCCGGAGGCACTGGAGAGATGGCCTGTTTCCCTGATTGAGAAGGTTCTGCCGAGGCACCTGCAGATCATCTGTGAAATCAACAGCCGCTTCCTGAAACAGGTGGAGTCCATTCGGTCGGGAGATGGGGATCCATTCAGGACGATATCGATTATTGAAGAAGGTGAGTCGAAACAGGTCCGCATGGCGAACCTGGCCATAGTCGGCAGCCACTCGGTCAACGGAGTTGCCGAAATTCACAGTGAACTGATCAAGTCCTCCCTCGTTCCCGATTTTCACGAGATCTGGCCGGAAAAGTTCAACAACAAGACCAATGGGGTCACCCCGCGGCGATGGCTGGTGAGCGCCAATCCCATGCTGGCTGATTTGCTGAACAGAACCATCGGCGATGCCTGGATTAAAGACCTCTACAGGCTCAGAGAGTTGGAAGCCTACGCTGGAGGCGAGGGATTTCAGGCTGAATTCATGAAGGTCAAGCGATCAAACAAGGAAAGACTGGCGAAGATTATCCTGGATACATCGAGGATAAAGGTAGATCCCGACTCTCTCTTCGATGTTCAGATCAAGCGGATTCACGAGTACAAGCGACAGCTCCTAAACGTGATGCACATCATCCACGAATACCTGTGCATTATCGAGGACAGCAAACTTCCCATTGTGCCTCGGACCTATGTCTTTGCGGGCAAAGCTGCGCCCGGCTACTGGACGGCCAAGCAGCTCATCAAATTGATTAACAATATCAGGTGGGTAGTGAACGAAGACCCGAGAGTAAAGGGGTTGATCAAGGTGGTATTCGTTCCCAATTATCGCGTTTCCCTTGCCGAGAAGGTCATTCCTGCCGCAGATTTGAGCGAGCAGATCTCCACGGCAGGTAAGGAAGCGTCGGGGACAGGAAACATGAAATTCGCTATGAACGGTGCCCTGACCATAGGCACCCTCGATGGGGCAAATATCGAAATTATGGAGGAAGTCGGGAAGGAAAACATCTTTATTTTCGGGCTGAACATCGATGAGATCCGGGAGATGCGCCGTCAAAATTCGTACAATCCGTGGGACTACTATAGCGGCAACTCCGATATAAAGAGGGTTATGGATTCATTCAGATCCGACCTTTTCTGCAAGAAAGAGCCCGCTCTCTTTCGTTGGATATACGATACCATCCTATCTCATGGGGATCAGTACTTTCACTTAGCCGACCTGCCATCCTACCTGGAGGCGCAGAAAAGAATCGACAATGAGTATAAGGAACCGTCGAAATGGACCCAAAAGGCGATTCTCAACGTTGCCAGGGTGGGAAAGTTCTCCAGTGACCGTACCATATCCGAATACGCGAGAGAAATATGGAACATCACCCCTGTCAAGTAGCCAGATGTGGAAAGGCAACATGGAAAATTTGAGGCTCAAAAGAAAGTCCGTCGAACTCTGCCGCCTCGAAGGCTGGCTGATGAAAAGGAGGTCCATTGAACTAAGTCACCTCGAGGCCTGGCTGATGCGTGGCCGGGGTTCATTTCACATTGAGAACCTCCTCGGTTTCCGGCATTTCCTGCAGGCTGTGCTATGGCTGACGAGGCTTCGTTCCCGAGGGGAACGAAATGCGCTTAACCCCGCAGTCAGGGACATATCCTTTGAATTCGACACACTCCCTGAAAGGTTCTCCGGATTCAGGATCCTGCATCTCTCAGATATCCACGTTGACGGGCTTGATGGACTTGCCGAATGTGTTTCCGAGAGGATCCGGGACCTGAAAGTGGACTTATGTGTGTTGACCGGGGACTATCGCTTTGAGGTTCGCGGTCCATGTCGTAACGCCTATTACAATATGGAGAAGATCCTTTCCAGTGTGAACGCCCGCCATGGGGTCGTGGGTATTCTGGGCAACCATGACTTCTTTGAGGAGGTCCAGGAGATGGAGCGGATGGGTGTCAGGATGTTGGTCAATGAGGCCCTGGAATTGCGAAACGGCCAGGACAGTATGTGGATCATCGGAGTGGACGATCCGCACTACTACGGCTGTGACGATCTACCCACCGCACTCGACGGTGTGCCGGACGATGCATTCAAGATATTGCTGGTGCATACGCCGGAGATAATCGAGGAGGCCGAAAAAAACGAAGTGGATCTATATATGTGCGGCCACACCCATGGCGGGCAGATCTGCTTGCCCTTTATTGGCCCGTTGCTGGTGAACACCAGTTGCCCGAGGGAATATACACACGGAATTTGGGAGTACAAGAGACTCAAGGGGTACACAAGTGCCGGGGTGGGATCTTCATGTGTGCCGGTGCGATTTTTCTGTGCACCGGAAATCGGCCTTGTGGAGCTGCGCCGCTCACAAAGTGATGAGCGAAGTTGAAGTGCAAACTGCAGGATACCACTGATCTATCGGAAATTAAATGGAGCCAACGGTCGGACTCGAACCGACGACCTGCTCATTACGAGTGAGCTGCTCTACCAGCTGAGCTACGC
>CAZTBA010000125.1:0-14199 GCA_964611725.1 uncultured bacterium | reverse complement strand
ATAGCTGTTATGAACGACGTACGGGAGCATGTCTGGTCCCAGAACTCCGCTGAGAACATGGCTATCATGAAGAGCTGGGCCGATCTCATAAGCGAGAGCGTCAAAAACGTTGATGGCTCGGCTCCTGAAATCATCTGTGCATCCGAGACGATTACAAGCGTAAGGGTAGCACAGAAGGTCGGTGAGGAGCTTTCCCGTGCCAACTGTAAACAGCTCATAATGCTCTACAATGTCTGGAACTTTCCCTTTCTCTGCTGGCCACTTCTGAACAGCCTCGGACGTGAAGTCCCGGTGCTCAGCCTCTCCAACAACAACGGCAAATATCCCGGGAATGTCGGTCTCCTCGCTACAGATGGAGCGCTCAGACAGGCCGGTTTCAGGACACACAGGATCGTCGGGGATATCGATGACAAGGAGACACAGCAAAAGGTGTTCGACTGGATAAGGGCGAGCCAGGCAGTGACGACGATGCAAAACGAGGTCTACGGAATATACGGAGGCCACTCCATGGGTATGGAGACCGGATTCTTTCACCTCACTCCTACAATAAAGGCGCTTGGCACGACCGGCCGCCAGATCGATCAACTGTGGCTTGTGGAGATCATGAAGGAGATCGATGAGAAGGAAGTTGAAAAGGGACTCAAATGGTTCGACAAGCTCCTCGGTGACAGGCTAAAGTACGATGGCAAAGTGCTCACTCCCGAGACCCTCAAGACCCAGATAAGGCTCTACTTAGCGATGGAAGCGGTCAACAAGGACAAGGGTTTCGACTTCTGTGGACTTAAAGGCCAGCGTGAGCTAACAGAATATGTCTGCCTCGGCGATGTCGCCGAGATGCTCATGAACGATCCCTACGATTGGCGTGGTCCGAAAGAGCCCACTGTCTGCGCGACAGAAGCGGATGCCTATGCGGCCGTGAGCATGCAGATCCTGAAGTACATAAGTGGCGGGCTTCCGACACTTTTCATGGATGTAAGGCTTTACCATCCGGATCTCGACATATGGGATTGGTGTAACTCCGGCAACCATTCGAGCTTCTACGCTGCCCAGAGTTTCGACCCAAAGGAGAACTTCAAAAAGATAACCTTCCACCCGGCCCTTGAATTCTACTTCAAGGCCGGAGGCGCATCCGTCGAGTTCGATGCGGCACCCGGGGAGATGACCTTCTGCAGGCTTGGGCTATGGGATCAGAAGCCCTATATGGTGATAGTTCCGGGCAAGAGCCTCGAATTCCCGGAAGAGCAGAGGAAGAAGATAAATGCTGAGACTGATCCGACCTGGCCTCACGTGCATGCAAAGCTCGATTGCACATTCGAAGAATTCCTCAGCGTTTTCCCGTGTAACCACTCCATAGGCGTAACCGGAGATCGTGTGCGTGCCCTTAATTACTTATGCGAAATAACAGGAATAACCCCTGTTATACTCGGTCCGGCAGCGAAGGACCGCATACCTCCTATCTGGGAAAGGGTTGAGTAGACCGTTAAAAACAGCAAACGGTAGGCAGTAGATAGCATTTGGGGTTGTTATCATGGTTCTGACAAGCCTTGCCGACAACCCCCGGTTACTACTTACTGCCTACTATACCATTGGGGCCTGCTCACCAGTGCGCTTTGCGTCATGCGACTCCATGGAGAAAAGCTCTGCTGCGATGAAACTATTTGATAACGGAGGGGAAAATGCGCAGGAACCTTCTAAAACCGAAATGGGAGTCAGGTCAACCTGTAATCGGGACGGTAGTCAACATTCCAAACCCTATAATTGCGAATGCCATGTCGAAGGTTGGATTCGATTTTATAGTGTTCGATATGGAGCACTCGCCGGTCGATCTCTGGATGATACCGGAGCTTATGATAGCGCTTGAGGCATCTGACACGGAGGCGGTCGTCAGGGTCCCCTGGAACGACTTCGTTACGATCAAGCGTGTCCTCGATATGGGCGTTTACAACATAATAGTTCCGATGATCAATACCCCCGCGGCTGCACGTCAGGCCGTTGCCGCTACCAGATATCCTCCCGAAGGTATCAGGGGTTGTGGACCCTGGCGGGCAGGGGGACACGGAAGCTATACGGCCGAATACGTCAAAAGCGCCAACGATGAGATCGGGCTCTTCATACAGATTGAACACATAGATGCCGTAAACGCCGTGGATCAGATATTATCCGTAAAGGGCGTAACAGGAACCTACGTGGGGCCCGCCGATATGAGCGCCTCTATGGGGAGGATACTTGACACGACGCATCCCGATCAGATCAAGGCAATGGAGAAGGTTCTCGAGAGCTGCAAATCCAAAGGGCTGGTTTACGGAATGGCGACAGGAACTGTAGAGACCACAAAGGACTGGCTTGCCAAGGGGGCTGGTCTAGTGACACTTGGCAGCAACCTCGGATTTGCTCTGAGTGGCGCCAGAGACGCACTTTCCCAGGTGAAATAGATACTATAGTTAAAAGTTAAGATTTTCGGTTGCGCTTGAGTAATTTATTTCATATATTTCGAAATCAACTTCATAAATTTCCCCCTTTCGAAGCTACATTTTTGCTTACAGACAGCAAGGAGATTTGAGCTATGTCAGAGGACCTCATTCAGGTCATATCTTCCATAGAGTCCGAGGCAGATGATATGGTAGAAGAGGCTCGCAAAAAGTCGGTCTCGATAATTGCGGATGTCGAAAAGAGAATTGAAAAGATGCGCTCTGAGTCTGAGGAAAAACTCAGTCGAGAGTTCGAAGGTTTGTCCCAGAAGATGGAGGAAGAGCTAAGGGTAGAGGAAGCTCGCCTCGATGATGAGTTTCAGAGATCGTACAAGGCTATAGACAGCGTATCAAATGAAGAAATAGACAGGCTCGCAGACAGGATTGTTGGGAGGATAAAGGGATTCAAGGGATAGCTCAAATACTATGGCGATAGACAAGCTAAAGAAAGTAAGGTTACTCCTGCCGCAGAGCACAAGGGATGAATTGGTGGAAAGGCTTCACAGCCTGAACCTCATCCACATAACCGATGCCAGGGAAAACCATCCGGACTTTGCGCCGCCCGCGGACCCGATTGAGAGCCGGGAACAGCTTGAGTCGGAAATAAAGAAGCTCAAGTTTATAGCTGAATTACTCAAGCCCTTCTACGAGGGCCCCAAGCTTTTTATGGAGATCTTCACTTCCCTGCCGATGGTAGTGAACCCCTCGGAAGCGACGGAAGCCCTCACAGGCTTCGATACGGAAGGGATCTATCTCAAGTGCCAGGAGCTTCAGCAAAACTTGAGAAAAGCTGAGAGGGAAGCTACGGAGGCAAGGGATGAGCTCGAATCGCTTCAACCGTTCCTCTCAGCCGATCTGGAACCTTCGGATCTCCTGAAGCCCAGGAGGGTTGTGCTTACCTTCGGACGTGTATCGACCGAGCACTGGGATGCGCTCGGGCCACATGCTGCCGAGATACTCTCATGGCAGACTCTGTTGAGGAAGGAGAAAACCTCCTTGGTCCTTGTGGCATATCTGAGGCCGGATGCCGAAGAGGCTGAGGGAATACTAAGGGAATCCGGTTTTTCACCGATACCCCTCCCCCAACTTGAAGTGAGTGTGAAACAGAGGGCCACTGAGCTTGAAGGGGCTATAGAGGAGGCCGAGAGGGCAAAAGAGTTGCTCATCTCTGAAGTGAAAAAGCTCTCTCCCGAATTCAGGCCGGCCCAGATAGTGCTCGCATACAGGGAGGACGAGCTGAACAAACTCCTTGTCCGGAGCAGGTTCATTGCGACGAAGAGGATATGCGTCATAGAAGGCTTCGTGCGTGAGGCCGATACGCGAAAACTCTCCCAGTCCCTCGAGTCGGAATTCCCGGGAGTGAGCATTGTCTATTCCGATCCGGAACCAGAGGATGACATTCCTATCTCTATAACACTCCCCGTATTTTTCAGACCGGCACAGCTTCTGGTAAACATGTTCGGGCTTCCCAATTACTTCAGTTTCGATCCGACACCTTTTATAACGCTTACCTTCCTTATCTTCTTCGGACTCTGTTTCGGGGATGTCCTCTACGGACTTATGCTCACCGGGTTTTCCTGGTATATGATGAAGAAGTACAAGGAGTTCGATGGCTTAAGGAATTTCTTCGCCCTTTTCCTGTACGCCGGGATATTCACACTGGTTATAGGGGCTCTCACAGGTGCCTGGGCAGGTGACATATACAAGTATCTGGGAGAGAATAACCCGGTCCTCAGGTTGAGAAACGCGCTTTTAATTATAGATCCTATGGACAAGCCGATCGCCATGCTGCTCTTCGTGATCGGGATTGTGGTCTTCAATAAGTTCTATGGGATATTCCTAAGGATGTAAAAGGAAATAAAGCTCGGCAATTATCTCAATGCCATCTTCGATGGAGCGTTCTGGCTCATCCTTCTCCCGGGATTTATAATCGTGATCGCTCCGATGTTCGTGCAGATCTCCCCGGTGCTCCTGAGAACCGGGCAGGTGATGGCTATAATCGGGGCTGTAGGGCTTGTGCTGACACAGGGGAGACATGAGGAGAGCCTGATCGCCAAGGCCATAACGGGGGTCATAAGCCTCTACGGCATCCTCGGCACCTATGGATGCACGGGGTTCATAGGAGATGTCCTCTCCTACTCGAGGCTTCTTGCCCTGGGGCTCACAACCACCATAGTGGGGATGGCGTTTAACATAATAGCCGGCCTTCTCGGATCGGTTTCGATAGCTGGTCCGATCCTTTTCATCCTGATTTTCATTATCGGACACAGTATGAACTTCGTCGTGAGTATCCTGGGTGCCTTCGTGCACCCGGCGAGGCTCATATTCCTCGAGCATTTCAACAGATATTATGAAGGCGGCGCCGCCGGGTTTCAACCGTTCGGTTTTCCGAATGACCGTATCCAGATAGTAGAAAAAGCGGCGTCTGCAAACTGACAAATGGAAGGAGGGAAGTTCATCGATGGGAGATCTTATATCTATCTATTTTGTTCAGACCGGTCTCGGCTGGGCGGTTGCTGGCGCCATCTTGGCAGTCATGTTAGGAGGGGTAGGTTCCGCCCGCGGTATCCGCATAGCAGGGGGCCAGGGTGCGGGAGTTCTATCGGAGAAGCCTGAGCTTTTCGGAAAGCTCCTCATCCTGATGGCACTACCTGGAACGCAGGGATTCTACGGATTCATATGTGCCATTATGATCGCCCTGCGGAGCGGCATAATAGCCGGCCAGGTCAGCGTCCCACCCCTTATAGGACTCGGCCTCTTCTGCATCGGGCTTTTCATGGGCGTAGTCCAATGGAAAAGTGGCGTAAACCAGGGAGAGGCCTCAGCCGCTTCCATAAACCTCACCGCCAAAAGGCCAGAAGAGGGAGGGCGTGCTATCTTGATACCCGCCCTTGTGGAAACCTACGCTGTTGTGGCGCTTTTGGCTTCCATACTTCTTATAATATGGATCACAAACGAGGAACTCGTTTTTCAGGCGTCCCAGCTTAAATTTCAGTGATCCCTAAGGCATGTGAGGTGAAAGTTGTCGATAGATAGAATACGTAAGTCGATTACCGAGGAGGCTAAGAGGGAGGCGGAGGAGATAACCGCTGCTACGTCCAAGGAAGCCGACGAAAATGTCGAAAAGGCCAAGCAGGAGATCCTCGAGGAGGCTGAACAGAGGCTTCGCCGGAAACGTACTGGGCTCTCTGAAACCAAGGAACGCGCCCTCATCCGGAAGAGGACCAGTCACAGTATGGAAGTCTTAAACCGGAAGAACGCCATCATAGAGAAGGTTTTTGAGAGGGCGATAGAGAAGATCAAAAGCCTTCCGGAAGACGAGTACCTCGATATGCTGAAAACATGGATCGAGGCCATAGGGGCTGAAAGCGGAGGGGAGCTTGCGGTCAATTCCAGAGATGCCGGGATAATAGAGGGATCTTTCCTCGATGAGATCAACAGGGACCGTTCCCCGGACCGGAAGATATCGCTTGCGTCCGATCCGATAGACACCGATGGGGGCTTCATCCTGAGGACTGGGAAGTTCGTTATCGACCAGACGCTCGAGACGATTATCGGCGGTCTGCGGGAGGAGACGGTCCCTGAAATCGCAAAGGAGCTTTTCGGAGAGTGATCTGATGGCGGAAAACCGGCCTGAAGAAGAGACATACCTATCGGCGAAAGCCGGGATTACACCTCATGACTGGGGCTTTGTGTCGGGCACAGTTGCTGCCGCGGAAGAATCCCTTATAGGGAGGGATTTCTTCGAAAGGCTTCTGGAAATCGAAGGGCCTGCCCGCATCCCCTCGGTCATGGGAGAGACCAGGTTGAGGGAGAGCTTTTCCTCAGAAACGTCTCCATCGCAATTTGAGGAGCTCATCGAATCTGATCTGACAGGCGCTTTCAGTTCAGTGAGGGGCCTCTGTCCCGATCCCCTGGCAGCCGATATACTCCTCTTGAAATACGAATATTTGAACCTCAAGAGGTATCTGAAGGAAAACCTTGTTGGCCTTCCTGCCGCAAGGTCACCCAGGGGAAAGATATCCGACGAGGAATGGGACAGGGCGTACCAGGGGCTTTCAACACAGCTCCCCTGGCATTTCTATGAGGCCTGTGCACGGGTGCGGCTCGAAGTACGCGACGAAGAGATAAACCCTTATACGATAGATCTGATAATAGACTCAGAATACCTGAACCATATAGCAGAGCTCTCGAAATCGCTTGGCTCCGAGCTTGTAGCAAACTTCTTCAGCGAGCAGGTTAAACTTCAGGTTGTGGATGTTATCTGGAGGACCAAACTTTCGGGGGGCGATTTTTCCCCGGTGAGTACATTTTTCCTTCAAGGTGAGCTTTCGTCAGGGAACTATACGGAGCTCACCGAGGTGACCGGAGATATGTGGGGAAACCTTCTTGCCTCGCTTCTCCCCGAAAACGTATATTCGTCGACAATCGAAGGACAACCTGCAGACATATCGTCAAGGTTTGGGCATGCTATGGCAGACCACCTTATGCAACTCGCAAGGGAAGCGAGGTTCGTAACATTCGGGATGGAAAAGGTTTTCGGCTACCTCTTCGGGGAGATCACCCAGGCCTATAATCTGAATGTAACACTGGGTGGGATATTCAACCGGGTGGACCGCAGTCTTCTCAGTGAAAGGATAAGGGATACATATGTATAGGATAGTTGCGGTCGGAGAGAAGGATCTTATATTGGCCTTCAGGGGTGCAGGTGCTGATCTGGAGAAGGTCACATCGGAGGCCGAGCTCGAAGAGGTGCTTACGAAGCTTTCGAAGGACAGTTCGGTGGCGCTCGTGCTCGTCACCGAAAGCATAGCGGCCGAAGGTATGGAGGTGATAAGGAATTTCAGGATTCGAACCAGCATCCCTCTCCTCGTAGTCCCATCCCATGAGGGGAGCCAGCATCTGAGCATTCTGGAGGTGAAGAGATACATTGAGCGTGCCGTTGGGGTCGACATGATAAAGGATATAGAGGAATAATTAGCAAAGACGCCCTTTAATTCAATAAATTGCTGATCTGGAGAGAAGTGGATATGAATGCTGGGACAATAATAAAAGTTTCCGGACCGCTGGTTATCGCCAAGGGACTTACGGAATCGAGGATGTATGAGATGGTGCGTGTCGGCGAGGAGCGGCTCTACGGTGAAATTATTGAGATCAGAGGAGATGAGTACGCCATACAGGTGTACGAAGAGACCGAAGGCCTTGGCCCCGGTGGACCGGTATACCCGACAGGAGAAGCGCTAAGTGTCGAGCTCGGACCCGGGCTGATCCAATCCATATATGATGGTGTTCAGAGACCGCTTAATGTCCTAAACGAAAAATTCGGAGAGTATATAATCCGGGGAGCAGAGAGCCCAGCCCTCGATAGAGAGAGAAAGTGGCAATTTGTCCCGTCGGTAGAAGTTGGGACCAAGGCGGTCACCGGCGATATCCTGGGAAGCGTCCAGGAGACAACGCTCGTAAGCCATAAGATTATGGTGCCTGCCGGACTTGAGGGCGAGGTGGTTTCCATATCTGAAAGGGAAGCCACGATTGAGGAAGAAATCGCTGTCATAAAGAGTTCCTCCGGAGAAGTAAAACTCACAATGCTCCAGAATTGGCCGGTCCGTGTGTCCAGAGGAGTGGTTAAGAAGCTTCCTCCGAATATTCCACTGATCACCGGACAGAGAGTCATCGACATGTTTTTCCCTCTCACCAAAGGAGGGACGGCCTGTGTGCCAGGTCCCTTTGGGAGTGGGAAGACAGTCGTGCAGCATCAGCTCGCTAAATGGGCCGATGCGGAAATAATCGTTTATGTAGGATGTGGCGAGCGTGGAAATGAGATGACCGATGTTCTCCTGGAGTTTCCAGAGCTCAAAGATCCGAAATCAGGCGAGCCCCTCATGCTGAGGACCGTTCTCATAGCGAACACCTCTAATATGCCGGTTGCCGCCCGTGAAGCATCGGTCTTCACTGGGATCACTATAGCCGAGTATTTCCGTGATATGGGATATAATGTAGCCCTTATGGCCGATTCCACCTCGAGATGGGCTGAGGCTATGAGGGAGATATCGGGCCGTCTCGAGGAAATGCCGGGCGATGAGGGCTATCCTGCCTATATGGGCTCCAGGATCGCGAGCTTCTACGAACGTTCAGGCAATGCTATATGCCTCGGTTCGAATGAAAGGGAGGGTACCCTGAGTCTGATAGGTGCCGTATCTCCTCCTGGCGGAGACTTGGGAGATCCTGTGGTTCAGTCGACGCTGCGGGTGGTCAAGGTCTTTTGGGGACTTGATGACAAGCTTGCCTTCCAGAGGCACTTCCCTGCGATAAACTGGCTCAGCAGCTATTCGCTCTACACCGGCACGATCGATTCCTACGCCTCGGAGCATCTGGCTCCTGACTGGAGCGAGAACCGCACTGAGGCGATGTCGATCCTTCAGAGGGAGGCCGAGTTGGAGGAACTTGTGAGGCTTGTGGGAATAGATGCGTTATCGCCCCAGGACCGGCTGCTTATGGAGGTTGCGAGGATGGTAAGGGAGGACTTCCTACACCAGAACGCCTTTGATGAGCGCGATACCTATACATCTCTGGAGAAACAATATAAGATGCTCGTTACCATTCTCGAATACTATCGGAAGGCGAGGCAGGTGATTGAGGCAGGAGCCGAGCTCGACGATGTGCTTTCCATATCCTCCAGGGACAAGGTGACAACCCTGAAGCTCACTGGCGAAGATAAATTGGAAGAGATAGACGGGGTTCGTGAAGAGATAATTAAGGAACTTGAATCCCTCGTGAAGGAAGGGGAAACCACAGAGAGCAAGGAAGAAGTCAAAAGAGAAGGGGTGAAGTAGGTGACAAAAGAATATCTCACTGTCAGGGACATAGTAGGCCCCCTCCTTTTCATTGAGGATATCGAAGGGGTAACCTACGGGGAACTGGTCGAGATCAGAACTCCCGGTGGCCCCGTCCGCCGTGGCCGGATCCTCGAAGTAGAGGGGAATAAAGCCCTGATCCAGGTGTTCGAGGGAACAAGGGGGATGTCTCCGGAGAACGCCAGGGTCCGCTTCCTCGGCAGAGGTATGGAGATAGGTGTATCCCCCGACATGCTCGGACGTATATTCGACGGTTTCGGGAACCCTATAGATGACGGTCCTGAAATTATCCCCGTAAAGCGCCTCAACATAAACGGAAACCCCATAAACCCCTATGCGCGGGACTATCCGAACGAGTTTATACAGACCGGTATCTCCACCATAGACGCTATGAACACGCTTGTGAGGGGTCAGAAGCTCCCTCTGTTCAGCGGATCAGGTCTTCCCCACTCCAGGCTGGCGGCCCAGATAGCACGCCAGGCAAGGGTGCTTAAGACAGGTGAGAGGTTTGCGGTCGTATTTGCAGCAATGGGTATAACCTTCGAGGAATCGAACTACTTTATGGAGGATTTCCGCAGGACAGGTGCCATAGAGAGGGCGATCCTTTTCTTAAACTTAGCGGATGACCCGCCTATCGAGAGGATAGCTGTTCCGAGGATAGCCCTCACAGTTGCGGAGTACTTCGCCTTCGAACAGGACATGCACGTTCTGGTTATACTTACCGACTTAACAAACTACTGTGAGGCCCTAAGGGAGATATCCGCCGCCCGGAAAGAGGTTCCAGGACGCAGAGGCTATCCGGGCTACCTCTACACCGACCTCGCCACCATATACGAGAGGGCAGGCCGCATGCGAGGTAAAAAAGGCTCGATCACCCAGATACCGATACTCACGATGCCCGAAGATGACAAGACACATCCGGTGCCTGACCTCACGGGATACATAACCGAAGGCCAGATAATACTCTCGAGGCCGATCTATTCCGAGGGTATATATCCACCGGTCGACGTTTTACCCTCCCTTTCGAGGCTGAAGGATAAGGGCATCGGGGAAGGCAAAACCCGCAAGGACCATGCGAACGTGATGAACCAGCTTTATGCGGCCTATGCGCGTGGGAAAAGTGCTAAGGAACTCGCCATAGTCCTGGGAGAATCTGCGCTCACCCCGACCGATCTCCTCTTCGTCCGTTTCTCGGATGAGTTTGAACAACAATTTGTGAATCAGGACGAGTATGAGAACCGCTCTATAGAGGAATCTCTTGAACTTGGGTGGAAACTCATGAGGATGCTCCCCCGGTCCGAACTGAAGAGGGTAAGTCCGGAGAACCTTGAGAAATACTACGAAAAGGGAAAGGTTGTAGAGGAAAAAGCTGTTGAGTAGGGGGGAAAAACCGAAGAGCAGAAAGCCAAAGAACAGAAACCTGAAAATCAAATGGAAAAAGCCAGAAAAGCTAAACCTGAAAAACAATATGGGGAGGTCGCAGTTTGAAGATTACGGTTAGCCCCACACGCATGGAGCTACTGCGGCTCCAGAAACGCCTTTCCATAGCTGTGCGCGGACATAAGCTCCTCAAGGATAAACTCGAAGGCCTCATTCAGGAGTTCCTTCCGATCGTGGAAGAATATAAGAAGATGCGTCTGGAGGTCGATCGTGAGCTTCCCAGAGTTATGAGGATGTTCAT
Source organism: uncultured bacterium (assembly GCA_964611725.1). Classification (GTDB taxonomy): domain Bacteria; phylum Latescibacterota; class CAZTBA01; order CAZTBA01; family CAZTBA01; genus CAZTBA01. Next base: position 3,196 of record CAZTBA010000125.1, on the reverse strand, counting down.
CCTGGCAAGGATAGCCTCCGACCGCCAGACCATAGAGAGTGCCCTCGTCCAGTCGCAGGCCCCCCTAAAGCTTTCATTTGAACAGCGGAGGGTGATGAGCGTCCTGGTTCCCTCCCTCTCAGTCGAATTTGGCCGGGAGGGTGCAGGCTACAGCTTTCTCGATACCCCGGCTGATCTCGACAGCGCTATAAGCGATCTCCGCGAGTATTTTCCAAAGCTTGTCAGCCTTGCGGAACTGGAGCAGACGATATGGTTGCTCTCTCTCGAAATAGAAAAAACCCGCCGGAGAGTGAATGCCCTCGAATATGTCTTGATACCCCAGATAAGGGAAAGCCTCAAATATATAAGGTCCAAGCTTGAGGAGCTGGAACGGTCGAACATAACACGCCTTATGAAGGTTAAGGAGATAATAGCATCCGGGAAGGAAACTTGAGGACTGTCCTCTCCCAGAGTTCCTCGTTACTTTATTCTGGTAGAGACAGAAACAAGTTCGGCACGGCAATTTGTCAGATGTAGCTCCATCCCGAATTTATTCCGAGATCTATATAGTACTACGATAAACTTACCCCAATTCCCACCCAATCGCAGAGTTAAGCCATGGTATTTTATATCTTCGACAGCAATTGTGCTATAGGACCTACTTCAGAGGGTACAGGCGGAGCTTTCGAGTCCGCGGAATCGCTTCTCAGAGAGATGGACAGGTTCAGTATCGGCGAGGCTCTTGTATATCATACCATCGCCAAGGAAGCCGATCCAGCACTGGGTAATTCCCTACTTGAGGAAATAGTAGGCAAAAATCCCAGGATACACGGCTGCTGGGTCCTCCTTCCTACAATGGTCCAGGAGATCAGCGGAGAAAAGGCTGATGTCTTCGTCGATCGGATGCTCGACAAAGGGATAAAGGCGGTGAGGCTTTTCCCATCTCGACACCGATTTTCAATAAGGAGTTGGTGCGTTGGAAACCTTTTTCAGGCACTGGAAAGGAAACGCATACCGGTTTTCGTCGACTTTGAAATGAAGTCATGGTCAGATCCGGCCACCGATTGGGATGGTATCTACGAAGTTTGCAATAGCTTCTCGGATCTTCCGATAATTCTCGTACACGAAGGCATAGCGACTCCGAGAAAACTCTATCCGGTCTGGAAAAGACTCAATAACTTCTACATCGAGACTTCATACTATCAGGTTCACAGAGGCTTTGAGGATATATTTGAGAGATTCGGTACCGGTAAGCTTATATTTGGGACAGGGCTGCCGACATATGATCCTGCTCTCCCGATCAATATGCTCCTTTCGAGCGGCGTAGACGAATCTGAAAAAAGATTGATTGCCGGTGGCAACCTAAGGAACCTTCTAAATAGAGTCGCTATGCCGGGACAGGCGACTTCCGAACCGCAGTTTTCGGCATTCGGAATGGAGATCAGAAAAGAGTTCCCGAGGATATTGGCCGTTGATTCTCACGCCCACCTGGGTAAATGGGCAAGCACCTACGTGCCCTATAACGATGAAAACGGGCTCATAGAAACAATGGACAGACTGGGCATAGAAAAAGCATGTATAAGTCACTTCCTGTCGATCGGACCGGACTACAGGCGCGGAAACGATCGTCTTGCTCAGGCCGTGAAAAACCACCCAACAAGGTTTGTCGGCTATGCTGCTGTCAACCCAAACTATCCGGAAGATATGGAGAATGAGCTTGAAAGATGCTTCAAAGAGTTCGAAATGAAAGGTATAAAGCTCCACTGCGAGCTTCATAGATATCCTGTCGACGGGGACAACTACCAGCCGGCATTCGAATCTGCGGACTCCCTTGGCCTTCCCGTTCTCATACACGGATATGGTGGGAGGGAAACCCTGGAGAAGATTCTCAGGAAATATCCCAAAGCCAGAGTAATAGCTGCACACGTCGGTGGATGGGATGGCAAAAGCATAAACCCCGCCATAGAGCTTACTAAAGATTACGAAAACCTATATCTCGACCTCGCATCGTCCATAGCTTACAGGGGAGCCTTTGAGGGGATGGTTGAAAGGGTTGGGGCTGACAGGGTGCTTTACGGTTCAGATATGCCGTTGCTCGACCCGGGCTATCAGCTCGGACGTGTAGTTCGTTCAGGGCTATCCAAAGATGATATGAGAAAGATCCTGAGCGATAATGCCAGAAGGATCTTCAAGCTCCCCTCTTGATTCATGGGGTTAGAAGCACTATGCCAACAATATGGTAAATTCCTCTGAAGTCGGCTGTAATACTGAGCTTATATTTGCCCTCCCGTTTCTCCACATATCAAGGGTCACTAAACTGAATGCTCAATCAATATTTTCACTCCGATGCCGATCAGAATAAGCCCCCCTACGAGCTCAATTTTATTCTCAAAGAAATGCCCAAATCTATCACCAACAAAAACACCAAGAAAAGATAATAAGAATGTTATAACTCCAATTATTACTACCGGAACCGCTATAGAAATTTTTAAAAACGCAAAACTTAGCCCAACTGCCAAAGCATCTATACTTGTAGCAACAGATAAAATCAACAAAACATAGACATTCAATGGATTAATTTTTTCCCCACCCGGTTCCATCTTAATTGATTCATAGATCATTTTACAGCCTATAAAACCCAGAAGGCCGAAGGCCACCCAATGGTCAACACTTGAAATAAGATCCCTCAAACTAAGCCCCGCTAGCCAGCCTATTATCGGCATAACTGCCTGAAACAGTCCAAAGAATATGGCGATCCTCAAGGCGTGGTTAATTCTCAGATCCTTTATGGTAATTCCGCTTGTTATGGATACGGCAAAGGCATCCATTGCCAAACCGAACGCTACAGATACAATCGTAATATTCATTTTGGTTTGTAAGACCTCTGTTTCCTGAACAAGTTAATCTCTTATCACGTTAGCCCACATGGGGGAAACAACTGACAGTTCCCCTCAAATTCATGCAAAACCAATATAAGAACAATGGGAAATATGTCAAGACTGATCTGCCGAGATGACCTCCGGTTTTGGTATCTAAACGGTGGCTGTTATGTGATGAAGATCACAGTTTTTTATAGTTTAAACCTTTTCAATTACAGTAAAATTGTTTAAATTGAGTTAGATATTCCGGAAACAGAAAACTTCTCTTGATTGAGGGACAACTAATTCATAAAATATATGGCAGGATACCGCCGCTCGTGAGCGGCGGAGGAATGCCA
>CAZTBA010000124.1:0-14202 GCA_964611725.1 uncultured bacterium | reverse complement strand
ATCGCGTAGCCACCGAGGCGGCAAAGGGATCTTACATAATGGGTGAGCGTTACGATATGGATCATGTCTACTATGCTGACGACAGAGATTGGCATGGGGTCTGGCACTATTACGAATATCCCTGCGTTTTCGCCTGGGTTTTGATTCATGAGTTCCTTGGGTTACGGCCTTCAATGAAGGCTGATCTATGCGTGGCACCCAGAGTCGATAGCTTCGGCCGTGTGGAATTGACAAGTCCACGGTTCGCCATTGCCTACGAATATGGAGAGAAACACTTTTCTCTCACTAACTTAGCCAATAGGGAACGCACGGTCGAAATTGATCTTTCCGCACTATATCCGAACGTCTGTGCATGGAGAGTTGAAGGTGATCGAGGAGAGATTACAGTGAAGAACCGCGATCTGCTTACTCTACTTCCGGGCGAGAAGAAGCTGTTAAGATTTCTGAAGTGAACTCTGGTTCTGACTTCCCCACTTGCTTGGATTATTTGAGTTTACAGACATATGCTATGAGAATGGCTTCGAAAATAGCTGTCGGATAGGTAGGGGGGAATTCCAATGATGAAATTCAGACACGATATGCTGACACACGGCGTGTACATAGTCTGCGCGCAGTACGAAGGAAAACGAGGGGGCCTTGCAGTTGCATGGGCGACACAAGTTGCCACAAATCGAATTCTAATCTGCGTTGGCAAACAGAGTGCGACGCGCGAGCTGATACTTGCTTCGAGAGCATTTGGTTTGAGTATACTAACACGTGAACAGGTTGGCATTGCGCGCATATTCGGTACCCGATCAAGCCGCAGGGTGGACAAATTCGAGGGAATCGGCTACCATGCAGCCGAGACAGGGTCTCCACTCCTTGATGACTGTGCGGCAACTTTCGACTGCAGGTTGGAAGCCGTGTACGATTTACAAAGTGAAAAACTGATCGTCGGACGGATTGTGTTTGCGGAGCGTCTGAAGGAAGATTACGAACCACTCATATACAGAGAAGAAGACTATTGATTCTCTATGCCCAATCTTATCTACAGTAGAACCTTGACGGGTACAAGAATAGAAAAGGAAAAGATCATGGATATGGAGATTTTCCAGAGAATGGAGGCCCCGGAGCTAAGGGAGTATCTGGAATTCCTTCTCTGGCACTACAGAGTCGTTGACGCTTTCTGGTTTATCTATGTGGCTGAGCAATTTGACCAGCCAACAGCGGAACTAATCAATGAAAGGGTTTGGGGGCGTGTTTCCGGTATGGCCGCAAAAGATCTGGCCTCCCGGTTTCATATTCGGGAAAAGGGTCTTAAAGGTTTTGTGAAGGCTCTAAGGCTCTTCCCGTGGTGCATCCTTGTAGGGTTTCGGATTCAGGAATCAGACACTGAAGTGATAATCTCTGTGCCATCCTGCCCTGCACAAGAAGCCAGGCTCAAGCGAGGACTGGGTGAATATGTATGCAAGGAGATGCACCGTGAGGAATTTACAGGATTTGCTCGGGTGATAGATGATCGCATTAAAGTGGAGTGCCTTTTCGCTCCCCCCGATCCCCATCCCAGGGACATGTTCTGCAAATGGCGCTTCTACCTTTCAGCGGGGGATTAAGGCGCTCGGTATCTACGTTCATACTTATTGGCTCTATGAGCAAACCGAAAAGTCGGCGGATTATTGAAATAGCACATGAATCTCCTACGTGATTGGTGAAATCCATCAGTTCGCAATGGCCTGTTTGTCAAGCTTTTTGATTTGATTGAAGACTGCTTCTGTGAAAGGAACTGATATTGCTCGATTCCTTCCTGAGACTTTTTCGTGGAGAACCTGCGGATCGAATCGTCTGGACGGCCGATATTTCCTATTGGATAGCGGGCCAGAAGGATGCGGGGACTGCTGATCCTGCATGGGATACAGAGGAAGGCTACCTGCAACTGCATCGTGATCTGGGGATTATGCCGTACTATTATTACCCTAAGTTCCCGGCGGCATCACCTCAATACTCCGGAAGAATCGAGGTTTCTCAGGAAATGGACGACGACCGTATTTTGAATCGAATTCGAACGCCAGTAGGGGATCTGATCCAGGAAAACGTTCACCTGCGCTCAAGCTGTTCGGTGGGATGTATAAAACATTATGTGGGATCAGAAGAGGATCTGGATGTGTTGCTGTATATCCTCGAACATCGCCAACTGCAACCGACCAATCTGGATGATTATCCCGATAGAATGCTGATGTGGAAGAAATACGGTGGGCTTCCCAGTATCGGACTCCCACGATCTCCGCTGTCATCTTTTATTTATGAATGGGCCGGTATTCAAAGAGCAGCCTACCTTTTTATGGATTGTGAAGGGAAGGTTGTGGAAGCTCTTCACTTGATGGAGGAGCAGGAAGAGCCAATCCTCGATGCTGTATGCGATTTGGCACCACCGTTGATACATTTTCCCGATAATCTTTCCAGTGATAACCTGACCAGCTATTACGATGCCTACATGGCTGGCACACACAGCCACCGCCTCGCTCGCCTGCACGCAGCCGGAGTCAAAGCCACCGTGCATCTTGACGGAACGGTCAGAGGTCTGCTTCCAAAACTGGTAGAAGTGGGATTTGATGCAGTTGAGTCTCTTACGCCGGCTCCGGGCGGCGATCTCGATATCGAGGAGATTCAGCAGATTGCCGGGAGCGATACCGTGATACTTTGGGGTGGGGTTCCGGGAATAATGTTTGCTCCGCCATACACCTGGCGACAAATGGAATCCCACGTCCAAAGGCTCCTGGATTGCTGGAGTAAACACCCGTTTGTGATGGGCGTAGCCGATCAGGTTCCACCGAATGGTGACATCGGTTTTTGCCAACGCATCGCAGAGGTGCTTGAGGCGATGTAAGCGGACGCAGAAACCAATTATCCGGACATTTATACTTGGAGGGATTACTATGACAATTCGTGCGATCGATACCTATCCTTTTGAGACAGAGTATTTGCTTGGAGAAATACGTTGTGACGTTCCGGAACCCGAGATCACCTACAAGCCCGGGGTAATATATTTATCACATAAGGGAGAACCTCGACCACCGCACCAACCGGGCTACGATTTGCTCCCGGAAGTTCCTCGCCAGGCACTGCTTATGCCTGAATGGCTCAAGAAGGCAAATCGAAGTGATGGCATCTTCTGGAATCCGTGCCACGCCAAAGCACATACATATGTTGAGGGAGATGCTGTCGTATTTGAAGTGGGAGCTGATCAGACACTCGACTGGGATCTTTCAGTTGAGTTTAAATATACCCCTGGGCCTGATTGGATAGATTTCGAAATGCATCTGATGCCCAATAAAGAGCACAGGGATTTCGATTTCTTTTTTGCCTCCTATATCGTCGAAGACATGGAAAGCACATGGGTTCCGGCATTGATTTGCGGTAGAGAGGAGTGGAGAAAACTTGATAATCGAAAGACAAAACCATGGGGTCCTATTTATGGTGTGCCTCGTGATGACGATTACAGGAAGTTTATTTACGATGGACGCTATGGTGACGCCAAAACTCTTGCCGGAATAGAAAGCTATAACTATTCCAGACCAATAATAGTCTGTCAGAAGCAGGATACCGGACTTGCCTGTGTCACACTGGTGGAGCCAGAGAAGAACAGGATGTTGTGTGGTCAACACCATCAATTGGAAACTGCCCATGATTTCACTTTTAGCGGTGATCTTACTCCAGGAGAGATTCTTACAGGTCGAGCAAGACTCGTTGTAAGAAACATAGGATCTTTTCCGGAGGCAATTCATCAAATAGACAGGATGTGGAATGAATTTCAGGAGAAGCTTATGGAAGATGGGGGTGTTTCAGCCGATGACTAATCCTTATTTCGTACCTGAGTAAAACAGCCTTTCAAAATTGTCCTGGACTCTGCAAGTTTTGATCCATATCTTAAGTGTCAAAGATCTCTTTTGGTCTGTGATCCTTGGATTTGGCGTTCCACAGTGATAACATATGGGAGAAAACACCATGCATGCAAAATACAATATAGGATTCTCGGGATTTGGCTATATGGGTACACGCCTTCTTGAAGGCTTTCTGAATTATCACTCTGAATTAACAGGTTCTTCGAGCCAGGAGAAATCCTTCGACATCGTAGGCTTCCGACTGAGACCGCCCACCCTTGAGCGGATCCGCAAAATCTATCCCGACATCATTAAAGCAGAGTCATATGAAGCGATGTTCGATGGAAGACACTTGGACGATGTGGTCATCGCATCTCCCACGGAGGATCACATCTCTCAGGCAAAATTCGCTATCGAACGGGGGACGGATATATTCCTCGAAAAGCCTATTTCCACTGACTTGGCGGAGAGCAGAGCCTTCACCGAATATGTCCTGAGCCACGAATCCATTGTCTTCATAGACTACATAGAAGATGCCCTTCCCATCTCCCAGTTGCGAGATGCGCTGATCTTCGGTGTGCTCAGCACGTCTTATGGGCTTACTCCGAAATCCTTTATAGCCATCCGTACGAAGGATCGGGAAAATCCTGACATCGAGAAAAACTGGCGGGATTTCGATAATATAGCAGGGAGAGATAGTATCCACTGTCTTTTCAAAATCCTAAAGATTCTGCATCGAACCGCTGGTCACTCCAATGAGCTTGCCATCCTGCCCAACTCTATCCAGGCGGAGTCAAAAGCACTGGTTCATCCCGATCCAGCCTTCTCCAAACAAATCAGCGGGCAGATAATAGGGGAGATGAATTTCGGCGGCGATATCACGGCCAGAATTTACTCGAGCGCATTGGCTGTCAAGCGCAGAGATTTCTCGATACCATCCTGCTTCGCCCTTTCCGAACAGGAGCAAGAGGAAGCTAAACTCCAGTTTATTTCCTGTATGAGCCGAAAAGGTAACCCGGCTGCAATTATGCTCAATTTCATCTCCAACACACTGGACGTAAGTGGCCTCGACGCGAAGCCTCTGGAGCTTTACATGAATACCCGCGGTTTTACACCTGACGTGAGCGAGATTGAGATCGAAGGCCAGACTTTCCGAAGATATGCCTTTGGCGACACTGAAATCGAGACCTGGGTGATGCGCTATTACTTTGGGCTTAAAGAAGTGAGAAACCAGAGATCGGTGCAGGATATCAACGAAGATATATCTCTGTGCACCGTCACAGCGGGTTACTATACCCAATTGTGGGCTGAGCTCCTCCAGAGTTCAGCGGACCAGGAGGGGAAAAAGATAGCGCCTGAGTATGTGAAGAAGGATCACCTCTATCTACCAAGGTAAGGTGGAAGGGGACCGCTTGATGACGTTGAGGTGATGATGTTTCTGATGAGCTGTCATGCGGAAATTGCTTCGGCATCCCATACGTTTAATGTTCCATAGATTGTTGCTCGGATAAATTCTTGGGCTTCATCCGGGGTATCCCTGTATGAGCAAATGATCCCCCAAACAACATGCGAAATAGTGCCATTTGCTTTCATAGAGAGGCATAAACCACACGATTGAGAAATCACTCCGGGAGCAATCGAAATCGGACCGATATTTCATTGCCGATGGTTTGTACGTAACCTAAGCGGTACAACCCGTTTCTGTTGGCGATTTCGATCGGGCTACTGGTGCTACCATCCAATTCAAATCCGAACCCGTATCCGAGCGATTCATCCCACTGAACTCGGTACACGGCTCCACGGTACTTGAGTGCTACTCCATAAGTTTGATGTTCAAACACCGATTTAGCCTCACCATCAGTCAATATCAGTGGTATCATCATCCGAGCTCGAATCTGGTCTCCATATAAGGTGGCGTGTATTAGGAGACCGTGCGAGGAGAGATCATAGTTTTCAATTATACGCTCCACACCATCTAAATCCCCATAATATTCCACATCCCAGCGGACGTGCTCTTTTGTTTCTTCATGGACATTTACCTTAGTGCTTAGCTGTGGGCTTGTGTATTCAGCAAGGTAATGCCAACTACCGTCACTGGTCTGCCAGGCAGGGCCTGCGGCTGCCGGATGTGGTGGTGTTCCAAAGGCCAGCAGGTGAACGGGGTTCGCAGTAAAGGACATCGAGAGTGCGGTTTCCGCCGGGATACCTACACGGTGTATCCTTCCCAATCCGGTCGCGTCACGCTGCAGGTCCGCTCCGAGATCGATCTGCACGTGGTAGTTTCCACAGGTAGCAAGAACCTTATGAAATGCCCCTGTCAGGCTGACAATAATGCCACTTAACTCGCCAGGAAGCTCACGTTCAACGATAGTTTTGGCATCATCGGCCATATGCCAGGCCATACCGAACAGATTTCCCCCAAGGAGGCCATAGGTGCTGTGGAGGCTTCCCCGCTCATCGTCACCATGGCATAGATGGGGAGGAAAATGATGTTTCGTGGGCCGATATGGTTTCTGTCCAAGCCAGCGCTGTGCGCCGATTGCAGCATAGTGAGCGAGGCGCTTGAACGCTCCTGCGAGCCTGATGTTACCAAGCTTGGCATAACGTCTGGCTTCGTATTCAGCGAAACAGGCTATCATTCCTTCCATGTGGTGCCACTGATTGGATCTTCCGCCGAAAGGGGCCAGACCCAGCGGCGAGATATAGAGTAATGTCGTGAGCCCGCCGCGTCGGAGGAGTTCGTCTATAACTTCCCTGTATTGCCCATCATATCCCAACCACAGCATCAAAGACAGGTTTTGACGAACCGTGAGATCATAGGTGATCGGATCACCCGGATCACGATACATTCCGTAAGGCGTGAAATATCCAAAGTGAAGCGGAAGGTGTTCCTCTACGAAGTCAGGAGAATCCGTCAGGCCTGCCCTGTAACGCATGAACTCTCCGGCGATAGCGTAGATATTGACGTTATGGACTGCTTCACGCTTGGTGGACAGGTCGAGGTAAAGGCGGTACGGATCAAATCTCAACTCATCGAGCCAACGCTCACGTATAGCACTTTCAACGAGATTTTCCACAGCCCAGTATCCCCAGACAAGCTCTTTGGTATAAAAATCGCTGCCCCGTAGTGGACTATCATTATTGATAGAACGATGTATATCCTTGAAACAGAAGTCCATCGCTTTAATGAATGGTTCAATCAAATCTTTGCCACGGCCGGCTGCAATCAAGCTGCCAACAGAGCCGACGAAGCGGGATGTACAAGTAGCGGACTCAGACCCCGCAAATGGATCAATGATTCCGCCCTGTTCATCCTGCCATTCAACTGCATCACGAACGACGTTTTCTAATAGCTGAAGATATGATTCACGGCTCATTGTGTCGGTATATGACTCCGAGGCTCCTGCTGAGAGTATATCTTCGGCCCGTCCCTCCAATGGAAAGGGTTCTTCAAGTGGATTAACTTCAGACATTGCGAAGCTTCCTCCATTCATCAATCATAGCCAGTGTATTCTCCCAAGGCATGATACTGTGCGCGGAAGGACAGGGGGTAAGGAGCAGTCCGCGTCTACCGAAAACCCGGAAGACCTCCCGAACAGCCGAGCGTACCGTCTCCGGATCTTGACTCCACATATGATAGGTGCCACTGGGTCCCAGCCAGAAGCTTTTTCTGCCTTCCTGAGAATCCCGTATGGCATTTAGATCCACACCATGGAATGCTATATCTATATGCATAAGACAGTCAAAATCCAGCTTTTTGAGATAGCTAAGCATTGGCATGATACCTGTATGGATGGTGTAACCAATGACTTTGCCAGCTTGATGAACAGCCTCAATTTCCTCTCGTAGCCGTTCTGCAAGAAATTTTTCCAGCATATCCGGACTGTAGAAATCTGCCGTTTCATAAAACCCATTTCGTCTAACTATGTCCACCCCAAAATCGGTGGCGATTTCGATACTTCGAAGGTTCAATTGGTGTTCCAGTTCCAGGTAGCTATCTACAAGGGATGGATTGTCCAAGGTCATCATGCAAAGTTGCTCGGCACCAAACAGATGCATTGCTCCTGTCATACCCATTCCGATAGAGATCATGGTTGGAAGCTGCCAGCGGTCTGCCAGGCTTTTCGATTCATTGTAGTGCGAACGCCATTGCTTGACACTGGAACGGTTCTCTAACGGCCGAAGAATATACCGTAGGCAGTCCAAATCCTGCTCCGATTCCAGCCACGGCTCAATGAAATGTCCGATGTTAAAGTCACTGAAAAAAGGAATGTCGATGCCATGTGGCCAGAAATGATCGTATCGCACAGCGGCATGGAGATCTCCAGCAGGAGTACTCCAGATTTTATGGATGATAGAGTTCTCCAGCCATACTTTTGATGAGACCGTTTTCGCTGGGGTATAGGCGCTGATAGAGCAGTTTACGATCGGATCTACCCCGAGCCTTCTCACAGAATATTCGATCTGTTCTCTCTGAGAAGGTCTCCAGGGAAACTGGTAACCGTATCCTATTCGTTGTACTTCGTGCAGTGGATTGAAAAATGGGGAACATGGGACGTAGTCAACACTCTCGCGTTTCAATGCGGCCATTACACGCTCACGAGAGGTCATTTGACTATCTCCTTAAATATGGAAGGAATCATACGCGGGGTATGTTAATCCTGCGATTTATCAGCTTCTGCCTTTTTCTCTCGATATCCGTTCAATTATTTCCGTTGTGGACACTCCTTCGATTTTGGGTATGATCTCTATCTTTCCACCGTAGCCTTCCACAATGGCCCTCTCTTCCTGAACTATCGTGTCGATCGTATAGTCACCTCCTTTTACATATACGTCCGGCTTGAGTTCCTTAAGGATAGGGACCGTGGTAAGCTCAGAGAATATGATCACATAATCGACGCAGCTAAGGGCTGCGAGTACAAGCGCCCTCTGTGTTTCGGGAACCACAGGTCGTCCTTGCCCTTTGAGCATCCTAACGGATTTATCGCTGTTTATACCGACAACCAGCACGTCACCAAGTTTCCTGGTGGCTTCGAGGTAGAGGACATGGCCGCTGTGGAGTATATCGAAACACCCGTTCGTCCAGATTACCTTCTTCCCGGAGCTTCTCAGATCCTCTACGATTGTCTTAAGCTGCTCGAGCGAGCATATCTTTCCAGTGGCTTCTATGGCAGCTCTCTTCTCGATCGCATCGAATATATCGTGACTGGAGACGTTGAATATGCCGCTTCTGCTTACCTCAACTCCGGCAGCATAGTTTGCAAGCTCAGCCGCCCTCACGACATCCGCACCTGCAAAAAGAGCAAGCGAGGCGGTCGCAGTCACGGTGTCACCGGCACCGGCTACGTCAAAAATCTCTTGGGCATAGGTGGAGAGATGGTGAATTTCACGATCCCTGTCAAACACGCTCATCCCATTCCTGCCACGCGTTATTATAACACTATCGTTTGAGAGATCATCCTGCAGGTAATGTCCGGCGCGTATTAGGGAATCGACATCGTAGATATTTATTCCGGAGGTTCTTTCGGCTTCCTCTACATTCTGTATCAATAGATCAAGCCCTCTGAAGATCGAGCCTTGATCTCTCGAATCTCCCGAGACAGTCTTCCCATCGGATTTTGCCAGCTTAGTTATACCATCGAGAGTCCGTGGATTTATAACACCGCCTTCCTGATCGGCAATTATGATTCCATCCGATATGCCCGTCATTTGCCCTATGAGGTCTATCATTCTCTCTTCGAATTCGACTTCAATGGGGCCTGGCGAGCTGGTGCGCACCTTTATTATCTCGTGTCTCGGGCTGTGACGGGTGCCAGTTACTATGCGCGTGCGCATGCCTGTTCTACGCACTGGATCGGATATAACCCCCTCGACGTCTATTTCCCTTTTCTTTAGCTCGTGGATCAGGATTCCTGAGTTTGCGTCATCCCCTACAAATCCGAAAAGGTACACGTCCGCTCCGAGAGTCCGGAGGCCAGATGCGGTGTTCCCGGCCCCACCGGGGAGAAACTGCCGTTCCTCTACCTCCATAACAGGGGTCGGCCCTTCATCGGAGAATCCGGACATTCTCCCGAATATATACTCTTCCAGCCAAAGGTCTCCAACGACTATAACCTTAAGTTTTTCAAGCTTGCCCAGGATAGAAATCAGATCATCTGACATTTTTTCCTACCTCTTCTCCTTGAAAAACCTCGCCTCAACCATCGCACAGATGAGGTGATAGATGGGTAGATGTTTCTCCTGTACATCCTTAGTGACCTTTATAGGAGCCTTTATCGGTATATCCACTGCCGCAGCAAGCTCACCTCCTCCTTCACCAGTAAGCCCTATGGTTGTAAGACCAAGTGCTTTAGCAGTTGTGACCGCAAACACGACATTTTTGGCGTTTCCACTGGTGCTTATGCCGATTAGAACATCTCCCGGATGGGCCATCGCATAGAGGTGCTGAGCAAACTCCATGTAACGAGTCCTGTAATCGTTCTGAACCGCCGAGCTGAGAGCGGGGTTCAGTCCAAGGACGACTGTAGAAAAGCCTTTTTCAAGCGCACCTGCCACTTCATCTCCATAGGGGAGACCCTCGAACCTCTTCTTATCTGCTTCAGATAGGTTTCTCTTTCTTTCGAAGGACTTCAGGAACTCCGCCGATATATGGATCGAATCGCAGAAACTGCCGCCGTTGCCGCAGACGAAAAGGGTGTTTCCTGTTCCAAAACAACCGACAATGCACTGGTAGGTTTTCAAGATCTCCGGGAGTATCGGAACCATGTCCGGGTGGCTTCCTGTGAAGCCCAAAACCAGGCCCCACACGTCGGGGTGATTCGACCTTATTCCAGAAATCACCGCCCGAATTTCAGAATTACTTTCAAACTCGCCCAAGATATCGTTTCCTCTTTCGGCCATTACGCGTACCTCACACTTTTTACAGTTTTCTGAGGATCATATAGTAAAGTGCTGGAATCGTTTCAAGAAAGTTCCCCTGTATATAGTAACCTTTTCCACCGAAAGCTTCAGGAATTCGGGTAACAACGCTCTTTATGTCACGGAAATAATAGGTATACTTCGTATCGTTTCTGATTTCCTCGGGGATTATCGGCCTTAGATCCAAATCGGCTGTGATTATTCCCTTGGGGACTTTGCCGACGTTTGCTGACATGGAAGCCGCTTTCAGGAAGACCTCGGTACCTGTTATTGCGGAACCTACATTGAGTATAACGCCTCCCTCGGTGAGCTTGGTTATCTCATTGACATATATACCAAAGTCTCTTCCACTGGTACCGCCCTTGGCATCCCCTTGAAAGTTTGGATGCTCATCTATTATATCCGTTCCTATGGAGACATGAACCGTTACGGGAATATTGTTCTCATAAGCGTTATAGGCTATACTTAATTCCTTGCACGAAAATTCGACCTTGTAGGGAAATTCCTCACCACGTATTATCCTGGCGAGCGATTCGCCAAAGCCAACATTAAGGGAATTTCCATGTATCAGGGCGTCGTTCATATACTTGCCAGTTTCATAGGCCATACCGAATGTGCCTTCGGGAAGGGCATTGGGGACATTCTCACTGGTTTCACCTATCAGCCCAAGCTCGAAATCATGTATGAATGTGGCACAGTTTCCGGCTACAAGAGTAATGACTCCGCGTTTCATAAGATCGTTGACTATAGGTGAAAAACCGAGCTTTACGGGGTGTGCACCCATTTGCCAGATAACTGGTTTTCCGTGCGATCGGGCTTCGATTATCTTTTCCACAACGATTTCAAGCTCGTCGCTTCTGTATTTTATCTCCGCTTTCCCTGGAAGCCCAATGCGAAAGAGATCTTCCTGTTTTACTTTATTTGGCCTTTCGGATATCGGGTAGGTTTTAACCTTTGAGAAGTCGAAAAAACCAAATTTGCCCTTATAATCCATAATTTCCTCCCTCCAGGTTCGTTTCTTACCTTAAAATATCTTTATTTTGATAATTCAAGATACTAGCTCAATTGTAAATATCTTTTTCTTCGGGATATGGATGTCCACTGTGTTTCCGTGGACATCGAGATCCTTTTGTCTTTCCTCATTCAGGTTGGTAAGATAGGCTTCCTTCACTGGTCTATAGAACTTGAGCTTACCATTTATGTCCTTCCAGGTTGGGTTAAATACCCGGAAGATCAGGGAATCATGGTCCTCGCAGTGCTTCAAAACGGCCATCGAGAGGTTTGCCGGTTCAACTTCCATAAAACTCATCTCCTTGGGAAGCTCCCCCTCATGAGGGCCAGCCTGCCCGACCTCGAGGCGGAGATTAAAGATGTCCGACTCTTGCAGTACTTCGGCCTCGTCCCAAGTCCCGGCATGGGGATATATCGCATAGCGGAAGTCGTGTTCGCCAAGTGCCTGACTGAGCTTCATCTCCGGATATACATCCCATCTATCGATCACGGGTGACTGTCTGAATTCATACGACCTCAGGAGCGTCAAAGCGATGTAGCGCTCATTGTTGTCCTTGACCTCATACTCCCTCAGCCCATCATTTATTATGCATAGGCCGAGTTCACCATCGCTTACGTCTACAAATCTGTGGTTTGGATAGGTGGGATTCTCTCGGCCGTAGTAGACATTGTCAGGTGTGCGAATTATCTTCCTTTCTATGACATCGAAGGATGCCTCGGCGCAGGAGACCTCAGATTTGTCGAGATAGGTGGGGAAGAGAACCCTCAACCTGTGGAATTCCTGCCTGTTGTCGAAAGTTGTTCTCACATCGATGTGCCTGGCACCTTTTCTCAAAGTTACCCATGAAGTTATAAGTAGATCGGATCGCTTTTTGCTCCGATGGATTCCATCTTGCTTGTGATCGAGCCCAACAGGTACGGTCATTCTGTAATCTATCCGATACCTTGTGAGAATGGGGCCATCATCCTCGAGGGAGATGTGGACAGGGACACCGTGGCTTGTAATCACCTCATCGAACTCAGGGGTCATATGGACCCAGGAATGTCCCTTTTCACCTCCATCCTCCAAATAATGGAGCCCATCGAAGGTATGACCGGTCTTTTTATGGGTCACCTTTAAAGTGCCGTTGTTATTTATGTGCACTATAAGGTGCTCGTTCTCGATCGTGTTGGTTCCCGTGACCATCGTCTCCTGTGAACCTTTATCGATCTCTTCGTGTTTTATATAGTAGGTCTTGTATCCGAGAGCCGGGATATCATCCGCTGGGAAATGTAGCTTGACGCGGGTTACACGCTGTTCGAGACTTATGTCCTGCAAGTTCCTTACAAGTATCCCGAACGGATAGCGGGTTACCTCTTGCTTCTCGGCTTCGTTCCCCTGGGAATCCCGTATGGAGAAAGCATCATAGTCGGAATTGTCAGGTAGATCCACGTAAACGGTTACAACTTCAGAGCGGGGGAAGGGAGAAGGGTTGAAAACAGTGAGGACTGAATCCTTGAGATCAAGATCGCTGTTATCTATTCTCTTCTGTATCTCCTGGAAACCCCGCCTCATAACACCCTCGGAAAGGATTATTACCTGATCGAATCTGTACATCATATCCTTTTCCATCTGGTCGACCCCGGCACCGCATATGGTATCATGCGGATGGTTTTTCAGGAGGTATTTCCAGGCCATGTCAAGGACAGTGGAGGGATATTGTGCACCGAGGCTCCATCCAATTGCCGCATAAGGCTCGGCCCATCTTTGGAGTATATTCTCCGCCTGTGCATTTCTGCGTTTCGTACGGGTCCTGCTTGATATCACATCCCCAAAGAGGTGTGTCCATTTACCAGTTGCCCCAGGGTTCCGGCTTTCGCCTTTTATTACAGTTGGGTTTTTGACGGCTGAGCGCATCTTTTCCATGTAATCGGCAATGCTGCTCTGGAAAATCTTATGTTGAGTTCCCTCAAGGGTCTTCTGGCATTCCTCCATGAGCTCGATCTCCATCGGGTCAGGTTCAGAGGAGTCGAACCCCTGCATACAAGCTATGTAAGGAGTTGTGAAATGCTCCGATTCATCTTTTATAAGCTTATTCAGCATCTCTGGGATCTTGTCTGTGAGCCAGAGTTTTTTGGATGGATCGAGTATATAATAGTGGGCGCGTGGGTGGTCGTCATTGCAGAGTCTGAAAGGCAAAGCTCCCTTCTCCCAGGTATACCACCATTCGTCACGTGACATGTTGTGGCGAACCATTCGATAGATATAGAAAAAGTAACTGAAGCGTGAAAGGGCGCCGAAGCGCATGCCGAGTAGTTTTGACCCATCGGGGCCTTCCATTATAAACTCGGAGTGTGGGGTGTTTATTCCTCTGTAGAATAATATTGTATCTATGCCGAATCCCTGATAAATCTGGGGCATCTGTGATGTCTGACC
>CAZTBA010000123.1:0-14276 GCA_964611725.1 uncultured bacterium | reverse complement strand
GCCTGAACTCGCTCCGATATTGATGATGGAGGAAGCTTTGGATCCGGCAAATCTGAGATATCCCAAATGGCATCGAGAGAATTGGATGGATTCGATTGTCGCCACTCCTCCATCTTTTTCTGTTGATATTGTCTTAATTCCCCCATATAGCGCTGGAGCATCCGCTTTACCGCCTTCTCCCGTGCTACACCGGTATCTGCAAGATTTGTACAGGCATAGATCAGAGAAGAGACAGGAGAAAGGCGTGATATATTCTTCATGAACTCAATCTGATTATACACCCGGAGTTCCTGATCCCCTTGTATCCGTCTGCGAACCTCATCGGATCTACGTCGAGTCTTCTCGGTCAGTTCCGGCCTCACTTTCATCCATTCTTCGTGACCTTTCGTTCTGGATATTCTCCAGGCTTCCTGAAGGTACTCTTCGTGAATGTCGTTCAGATTCTTTGCCAGCTTTTTCTCCATCTCGGCAGTTGCAGGTACGGGATAGAGTTGATCCGCAATAAACGGGCTCACGTTCGGCACAGCAAACGCGAATATGATCCAGATCAGAAAGAGAAAATGAATGGCGGTGGCGGATTGACGGCACAGGGAGGATATTAGTAGCCCAAGTGAGAACATGAGGGCAAGAAACAGCAGGCATGTACCAACAATGAGTGCCACAGCGAACCATTCCCCGGAACTTGGCGCAACCTGAGAGGAGAACACTATGGTCAGGCACCCCGTTAGACAGGATACGAGGAATATCGTACAGAGTATCGCATACCCACCCAACCACTTGCCCAGAAGGAACTGATCCCTTGGCACGGCATTGGACAGGACGAATGTAAGGGTTCTGCGTTCGCGCTCTCCGGAGATGGCATCGTAGCTGAAAAGAAATGCGACCAGACTGAGCACATAAGCGGTAACAAAGACCAGATCCATGGGGGGAAATAGACGTACTGTAAGATCAATGTCAATCACGCTCAGGTTCAGCATGTAAGAGATCACATAAAGCCCTATGTTTGCGGATCTGATTTCGGATTCTGTCAATCCCCAACTGAACATCTGAAGATTGGAAGGAGGAATAGGGACGGAAACACTCAACCCTCTCAGCGACCTGGAATCCTTGTGTTCGGGAGAGAAGGATTCTCTATCAAAGTCCTGTTTCAGGTCAGTAGTGCTGTTCGTTAATACGATTGTACCAATAACGATTAAGGACAGGCACAGCACTGTCGAAAAGAAGAACCGAAACGAGATAATGTGTTCGATGTATTCCCTTCTAAATATAGTCCAGATCATGTGGTCTCTTTCCTCAGGTTAGATCAGATCTCAGGAACTTGGCAAACATTGCGACAAAGCAGAGCGCATTGAGTAGAACCATGGAGATCAAATCGGTTAGTATCCCCTGAAATCGATTGGCTATGCCGCGCCCTTTGTACTCAAAGGAAGGAAATTCCACATTATAGGATTCCTCTTGGTCAGTTATCTTTCTTTCATTTCTTTCCATGAATTCCGTACGGAACTGTCGCCAATATGATCGGAGATCCCAAAAATCCTCGATACCTGTCCCAGCTAATCCCATGCAGGCAAACAAATAGGCTGATGCAGGAGAAATTCTGGAAAGACTCATGGATAGATCGTCCCGTTGATATATCTTCCCTCGCCTTTTGTCCACAATCCTTTGACAGTCTTTGTGGCTTTCCTCTATTAATTTTGCGAACTCCTTATTCAGCTCCGGACTAAAACTAAAGTTCTCTACAATCTCCTTGTCTTTCTCAGTTCGAGGCAGATTGACGTATTTTCTATATAATGCATTAATAGCCTCATTGTATTCCCGTCTCTTGGCTGCAATCTCTGTATTCATCTGACCCGGCGAGGGTATATTCACGAAAAACTGAGCGATACGAGGGCTCAGGCCCAGGATAGCCAGCACGGAAACAACCCATATAAGGAGTGAAAAAATCAGAGACGTAGATGACCGCCCTATGAAGGTGGAAATCAACATACCCAGCGTGATGTAGATGGATACATAGATCAGGGAAAGCAGAAAAATCCCCAGAAGTGCTAATATCTCTTCTGAAAATAGCGGAAACAGACCCATAGTCTGGATGATAAGTATAGCTAAGATCATATTGAGCAGAAAAGGCCAGGAAAGCATCAGCACGCAGGCTGCCCATTTCCCCAGTAGAACCGTGTCCCTGGGAAGCTGATTTGAAAACATAAGCCTCAGAGTCCCCGTTTCCCGCTCCCCTGAGATTGCATCGTATGACACGATCATAGCCAGAAAACTCATGATAAACATTACAACAAACACGGAATCAGTCTTTAGGAAGAGCTTAAAGAACGGATTTGTATACTTGCCCTGTCCAGCCCACATATCGCTGTGCCAGAACATGGATCTGGTCATCGGGTCCTCCAGCCCCATGGCGAATATGGAAAGCGGATTCGGGCGTTTCTCAAAGGTCAAAGACCCAGAGATCGATCCTCCCATCTCCTCAAGAACTCTTTCCGTATGAATCTGTGCCTCAGCATAGTCTTCAAGCTTCCTCTGATAGTTCAGGGACATAACCAGCAAACTGGTTACCAGCAGCACTGTAGTCGCCAGGAAAACCAGTATGAACCGGAATGAAAGCAGCTTCACTCTTATTTCATGGGCAACAATGCTCCAGAACACCTGTAAGCCTCCTTTTCATTCGCCAATCCCAGGTGTCACGTCAGCTCTGGCGAACTTTGCGAAGGCAATCAGAAAAATGATCCCATTCCACAGGATCAGTAGACCCACATCCAGCATAATCCCACTCAGCGGTATCCCTGTTCCGCCAGAGCTGTCCCTGAACCGGGTGGCCTCACCCAGGTCCACAGCCTGATCGGAGAAATTGCCAAATCCACTGGTATAGGGGATGAATATGTGGCGGCTATCTGTTTGCTGTCTGTCAGTTTCGATGACAGACTGAAGCAACTGTTCTCGAAAACGTCGAGCGTTTTCCAGGTAAGGCATAATCCGGTATATCCCCACACCAGCCAACTTCTCCATACCAAATGTGAAGGCGGCTGCTGGCGAGATCCGCAGCACGTTCCGTCCCGCCTCCACCTGACCGATCATCTGCTGGATCCACTGGAAAAGCAGGCTCTCGTCTCCCTGCACCCACTCCATCCGGGCTCTGCCAAGCTCTTCCTCTGTCACACTCCCCCACTCGGGTACCTTATCGGCAATAGCTCCAAACCTGGACGCCATCTCTGCTGGTGTGTCAATGGACCGGACACGGCTGGCGAAAAAACCGCCCAGGGTAGGGATGCCAACAGACAGGATAACCCAGACGAAAAGGAAAATCATAGCGCTGGTGAGGCTTCCACGGCTCCGGACGGAGATCAGAAGGCCTATCATGACAAAGAGAGAAACGTAGCTCAGGCTCAAAAGGATACCTATAGCTATCCGACCCCACTCCCCGACGCTCAGGCTGATCGGTCCAAGGAAGAGGATAATCGCCAGGGAAGCCATCATCCCCACCACCATGGGGAGAGCCACAGCCAGGAGTGCACCCAGGTATTTTCCCAGAAGCAACGTGGCCCGGGAGAGGGGACAGGAGAGAGTTAAGCTCAGGGTTCCGTCGGCACGCTCCCCGGAAATCGCCTTATAGGTAAAAATTCCAGCAGCAAACCCCAGAACCACAGATATCAGAAAAGCCCAATCCATGGCGGTGGCACCGCCCGTCAGCCGTTCCCAGGAAACACCAGAGTTAAGAGCTCGGATACTGTGAACGAAAAGGGTTACACTTCGGAAGATTGCATCATCTTGACCATCTGCAAGGAATGCAAGTTTCCCAGGAGCCTTAAACAGATTAAAGCCAGAGCAACACACTCTGCCAAGGTTCACCTGACCCTTATCATCCGTGATATTCTTGAAAGAGTCTCTGCTGTCCTCGACATATCGATTCATTTCCCGCTCATACCTATCACAGAAGAACAGAGCAGATGCCGCGAAAAGCAGCACTACGAGTATAAACATAGCCGCAAAACGAGCTGTCCGCACATGATCCAGCCATTCCCTCCAGATAATGATTCGTAGCATGTTCTTCCCCCTTACCGGACATCGTAGCGCAGGATAAGCAGCGCTGCCCCTCCCAAGAGAATCCCGAGCGACAAAATAAGAGCTCCGAGATCCCATACCCCCCGCATCATTCGATCAACCAATCGTTCCGGCCGCACATCCGAACTGGGTAGATCGCTGAGCTCAAGTGCTGGCACCATTTCCCAATTCACTATCTGGCGCAGCTTGTCTACCCCTTTCCAAAAGCTTCCCTCTTCGCGGCCCTGATTCATAGCAGCCCAGACAGTTTCAAACTCGTCCTGATTAGGCGGGATGTACGTGATCCACTTCGGTACGTCCAGCTTAGGTCGGAGGTAATCCAGAAGTTCCTGTCGGCGGATTTTGACCTGGTCTATGAAATGCCCGACAGCTCCCAGATCAGCTCCACTCAGAGCCAAGGTAAGGTTGCGAAACTGATTGGCTGGTGAGACCCTTCCTATCCACCGAATCAGGGCAACTCTTCTAAGGATTGCCCGTTCTCCCTGACTTTCAATCTTGTAACGCTGCTCCGCCCACTCCCATTTCATCGGATAAAGGGTTTTGGAAGCTTTGATTAACCTGTTGAGGTTCTCCCGTGTAGAACCTACATAAGCTTCTGGCCCAACTTTACTCCACGAGCAGAATAGCCAAAATCCGAGATCTCCCATCAACTCCTCTCGTTTCTGATCATACTTCTTGCCGTAATCTTCCCGCGCACCACTGACAGTTGTTGAAAAACCTTTCGCTCTTTCCCAGCCTGCCAAGTGACCACTGAGGTAGCTTAATCCATTGGGAACAATCAATACCGCTAGGACCCAGATCAACAGGAGCACAACCAGAGACGTAGATGACTCGTGCGTCAACGTTGAGATCAAAAGGCTCAGCGATAAAAAGACAGCGAGATAGAATAGTGACGCCCCCCAGATAACCGCGAGTTCCCCGAACAGACTTCCATTAAGATTCACATCGGAAGATATAGCCAGATTAAGAGCTATCAGTAGGAATCCTGCGGTCAGGAGGACTCCCAATACCACCATCCCTCCTATGAATTTACCGGCCAGTAATCTAAGCCTGGAAACCGGATTGGATAGCAGCAGGGCTAACGTCCGACGTTCCTTTTCTCCGTTAATGGCATCGAAACCGAGAAAGACTGCCACAAGGCTTAGAACTATACGGATCACGAATCCGAGATCGATCGCCGTAAAGACCTTCAGCAAGGGGTTATACGGACGGCTGCTTGCTCCTGTCATTACCACTGAGATGCCACCACCTTTATCCTCATGGAGCAGTGATGGGATGCTATAAGGGGAGATGAGCACGGAGCTGGGCAAAACCTGGTCCCTGGCTGAGAAGATAGATACTGGCGAGGGTGGGATGTCCACAGTGACCTCGATCTGGTTGTAGAGCTTAATCTTCTCCAGAGCTTCCCGGTGCTCGTTTCGATGGGTTTCATAGTTCGCCTTTCGCGCCTCAAATTCCTTTACCATGACATAGGCTGTTGCTCCCATTACAAGGCAACTCAGCACGAACCCTATGGCAAACCGCATGCTATAGAGGTTCACCCGAATTTCCTTCTGGGCAATCGTCCAGATCATCCTCTTCCGTCCCTTTCAGAAAACAATCCAAGTTTTCCCTGGCAAAGATCGTACATCCTGTTTTATATAAACGATCGCTTATCTCACATCATATCTAAGAAAACTCAGATATGCTCCCATAAATAGGATCACGTTGAACAGAAATAGCAACAAAACATCCAACTGCATTTCCCCCAGTGTTTCCAATATTGGCAGGGGCTTATCCTCGAACTTGGGGACGGCATCAAAATCTACTTTTAGCTCCGACAGATTCTTATCATCATCCCCTTTTTTGGCCTCCGTCTGGACAAACCACAAAAGATCCTCTTGATACCTCCTGACTTGACCGAAAAAGCTCTCAAAGTGGCTGAGTCCTGTTCCTGCTACCCCCTCACAAGCATATTCATAGATGGCTTTAGGCGAGACACGGGTGATCTTTCGAGCCAGCTTTACCTGTCGGATCAATTGGCTTATATACCCGTAGAACACCTTACCCCAGGCATTAGACATTGCGATAGCTCTGGGAAGAGATTCCCCCGGCGACCAGTTGAAACTGGGGCTTCCACTGCGGTCAGGGTGAGAAATGGCCGCATCCCACACTGCCCTCATCGCTTGTGCATACATCCTTCCCTGATCTGGAATCTCCACCAGCCTGCTCGCCAATAGCCCTCCACTGCTCGGGATGAGGATCACTAAGATAGCCCATACTAAAAGCAAAGCAATCAAGCTTGTTGCCGAGTTCCTTGCCAGACTCGATATAAGCAGTCCCAGGAAAGCGAAGATAGAGATATAGACAAAAGAGAGCCCTGTTACAATGGCGATCTTGCTCCAGTCGACACCTCCCAGAGATACGAAGGGTGAGCTGTTCACGATAATTAAATTAAGGAGAATTCCAGTTACAAGAGAGAAAGCTAAGCTAATCATCGCACCAATGTATTTACCGAAAAGAATCGTAGCCCGTGAGATCTGGCAGCTCAGCATCAAACGTAGTGTCCCACTTTCTCTCTCTCCGGAGACCCCATCGTAAGTCAGAATCAGAGCCGCAAAGCTCATGATTATTCCGATAACAAATGTCCAGTCGAGAGTGCTGAACCTCCAGAGCATAAAATTACCCCGGGATCTGCTCTGAGGGCCAGTGATTCTGAATGCCTTGACATAGAACATATTGGGCAGATCCTCTTCATGTCCCTCCGCAAGAAACTGGAGAGGGATGGGCACTTTATAGATTTTTTGCGCATTGTAGCTCGTTACCTGATAGAGAGGAGCTGGCTTTTTGGTTCTTTCCCTCAACTCATTCAGGTTTTCGTTCCTGTTCTGGCTGTAGTCTGAGACAAGCCGCTCATAGTTACCGACAAAAACCAGGCCGCTCATCCCCATCACCAAGATCACCAGGAGGAATGTTAACAACAATCTCAGGCTTCGGAAATTGTCCAGAACCTCCCTTCTTGTTATATGCCAAAACATTGCTTTACCCCCTATCCGTTCGTAAACTTCAACTCACACCCTTGCCTTCATAAACAGTGCAAAAGCTCCTATGAAGAAGATACCATTTAACAGGGTCAATATTATCAGATCGAGAAGGGATCTCCTTATGCTCATAGCGATCCCTTCACCCTTAAACTCAAATTGGGGCAAGTCTCTTAAATCCAGAGGTTTGACCTGATCCCGCGTAAACACTTTGCCTTCTCTGAATAATTTCATCTGTCTTTCCTTCCACTCTTCGGCGGCTAGAATTTCCGACTCCTTAACCTGGGTGAAGAATGCAATTGACGAGAAGGCTCTCTTGCTCTTCATATAGTCGATCAATATATCTCGATAAATCCACGTATAATCTATGAATTTCAAGTAATTTCCTATATCCGTTCGGGCGAGAATGGACACAGCGTCATAGTATGTCCAGGCTGGCGACAGGCGGGAGATACCCCTGGCCACCTTAGCCTGCTTTTCCAGATCACCATAGTACTCGCGATACATTTTGAGTATCTCCTCGACATATTGGATGCGCAGGGGTTCGATAAATTGGACACCCTTCAGATACCAGTCCAGCATTATCTTCCTCGAACCATCCACAATCCAGTATGCGAAGGGAAGATCTCCCGAGATAAAACTTCCCTGACTCGTAAATCCAGGAGGACGCTCGATCTTGCTTCCATATTCACGAAGTTTTCGTATAAGCTCTTCCTCGTAATGTGCTTTTTTAGCCTTGATTTTCTCCCCAGTCCCTACAGGATGCAAGCGTTTGGCCAGCCATGGTCCTGCATTAGGAATCAGGATCACAAACCCTACCCAGATGAAAAGTAGAACGATCAGCGAAGTCGCAGATCTCGATATCCTGCTGGACACCAGCATCCCCAGGGTGAAGAAGACCGAAATATAAATTAAGGAATACAGGAAGATCAGTGCCAAGCGGGTCCAGTCGATGACCTGCAGATCCACTGATGGCGAAAGCAGTATGACCACTAATCCTGCTAACAACCCTGATAAGAAAGGAATAGAGAGGCTGGCCATGCCCCCGATATATTTGCCAAGAAGAACCTTACCTCTCGAAACAGGATTGGACAACATCAAAGCTGCTGTCCCCTTTTCCCTCTCACCGGAGATCGTGTCATATGCAAAGAACAGCGCCAGGAGACTCAAGACTACCTGGATGACCAATGTGATATCGAGGGAAGGAAAAACCAGAAGAAGGGGATTGCTTTTGCCCTGTCCCGGCACAGTGCTCTCAGGTCTTAGTAACACAGCGATATAATAGTTCTCTATATTATTAGGCATGATTTCCATAAGGTCAGGCACATCTCCATAGGATACCGTTACTGTGTTGTCTATCTGCTTGTCAAACCCTAAGCAGAAAGGGCTTAGCGACTCCGGAGCTCTGTCCACTATCACCTTGAGCTGGGAATACACCTTCACACTTTTCAGCTCTCCTTTGTGAGCTGAAACTGCCTCATTGTATTGTTCCAGTCTCTGTTTGTAATCCCTGGTCAAGACATATGTGCTGGCTATCATTAACACCAGACAGAGAACAAAGCCGACAAAGAAACGAAGCGAGATAACGTTTGATAGAAATTCCCTCTTTGCTATCGTCTCGACCATCGAGATCTCCTTAAGATATTAAGCTTCGAGAACTTCCAATACCATATTAGCTGTGCTTAATCTACTCTATCGATGGCAAAATAACCTTTCGCTGCGGCCGGAAAACTACCGCACATCATATTTTAGAAAGGCTACGTATGATAACATAAACAAGATCACATTGAGGAGCATGAGTAACCCAACATCCCATATTGCCCATTTCAAAGACTCTCTAAGTGAGGGATCCCGCTCCTGAAACCGGGGAACGGTGCTAAAGTCTACCGGTTTTTGAGAAATGCAGATCGGATGAAATGCGAACAATAGATGGCGACTCTCAGGGTCCTTCTGATCCTTGTCCAGAACATATTGTTTTAAGACCCCTTGATACCTCTTGATCTGCTGATATAGATTCCAGAAGCGAGAAATACCTGTGCCGACAAAAGCTTCAGAGGCACATTGATAAAGTACAGTCGGTGAGATGCGAGTGAAGCGACGCCCAATACTCACCTGTGCCATCATCTGGTTGATATTCCCCTCGAATATCTGATTGCGAGAATCAGTTATCGCATTAAACAACCGGGATCTTGCTGGGGGATTGATCCAGTCTGCATCTAAATCACCCCCCCAGTTGCCTGCGTTCTTACCATACCTGTCCGGGTTCTGCCATATCTCTTTTCGAGCCTCAGCGATCCTCCTATCCACTTCTGCTCGACTGGGGATTTTGTGGAATGCGTCTGAGACGATCCTCCCAAAGCTCGGAAGGAGGATCACCAAACCTACCCACAGTAGAAGAAGGATCACCATGCTGCTGGAGGATCGTGCGGTTCTGCTGGATACAAACATCCCTAACAATACAAAGATGGATAGATACAGGAATGATAGAGCTATGACAACCAGAACCCTCAGCCATTCCCCAACACCGATGGTGATGATGTCGGAAAAGATCACGATAATGAGGTTCACTAGTAGTCCCAGAAACAGAGGTATCCCAAGTGTGAACATCGCACTAAGATATTTGCCCAGCAGCACCTTATCTCTGGGGGCCGGTCCTGACAGCATCAAAGACAACGTACCTCTTTCCTTCTCTCCAGATATACTATCATAGGTCAATAGGAGCGCCATGAAGCTGAGTATAAATGATATGATGAAAACCCAGTCTATATCACTGAAGCGGGGAAGCATAAAGTTACTTCGGCTTTTCACCTCAGGATATTCAATCCAGAACACATTCATCTTAAAGCGATTGGGGAGAGATTTCTCAAATCCCTCTGCGCAAAGTCCCAGCACTTTCGGTTTCCTCCAGATTGTCTGCTCGTAGGAAGCCAATTCACTCAGGTTTTTCGCTTTCTCACCCAGTGCGGAGAAGTTTTTGTTCGTCTCGTTCCAGTAATCCTCTAACCCCTGCCTGTATTTGCCCACAAACACAGAGCCACTGGTTGTAAAGACAGAGACGATCAGTAATAACGACAAAATAAAGCGTAGATCCTGTATATTCTCTAAGATCTCCTTGCGCATGATATCCCATGTCATGATACAATCTCCTCTTGATATATCCGGAGTTTGACTTTCCCAATGTTATCCAATCCCTTCTTATCATTACCCAGTGGTATGGATGTATGGAAAATTAGAGTTTCACCTTGCGTCATACCTCAGGAACGCTGTAAAGGCCAGCAGTAAAAACAGCGCATTGATAGTAATTAGCAGCACCAGGTCTATAAGGATCCTCTGGATACTATCAGCCACACTTTCAGGTTGGTTGGCGAATCGGGGAAAATCCTTTAGATCCAAAGGTTGAGAATCCTCCTTCTTTTGCTGGATCCACTTTGTGAGGTCCTCCAAGAGCTTGTCAAGATCAGTACTTTTCATAGTTTTTTCTCCAGCCAATAAAGGCCGAATAGCCCTGGTATATCTATCAATATCCTCCTCATTAGCTATGCTGAAATAAGATGGAGAGGAGAAACCTTCTGTTCTGGATCGCAGATATTCAGTCAACTCGTTTCTGTATATCCTTGCTCTTTCAATGAAATTTTCAAAGTTCCCCAGATCCGTTTCCGACAGCGCTGACATCGTGTTCTCATAGAGGGAAATAGGAGAGCTTCGGGAGAGGTTATCCGCAAGGTGTTTCTGTTCAGCTAAGCTGCTGAAATATCTTCGTTGTACCTCCCAGACCTTATCTGCGTAACTGATTCTAAGAGGTTCTTCGAAAGCAAACCGCTTCCGCCTGCGTTCCATCTCATTTCTGTCAGCAGTTACCACAAAATACCCTCCCCAGGCTCCGAAGGCATCGGACTCTGCTCCACCAGGTGGAAGTGTCCGGCAAAAATCATTCATCTCGGTGTTAAATCTATCCCACAGTGCCTTCACTTCCCCATCCATCTTCTCAGCCGGTTCGATGGGTCGAAGCTGTGTGGCCAGGTATACACTCCCATTAGGGATCACAATGACAAAGACCACCCAGAAAAACAGCACGAACATCAGCGAGGTGGAAGACTTCTTCGTAAGGCAAGAGAATAGTAACCCAAAGTTGAAAATCGCCGAAACAAAGATCAAGGACACAACATACATCAACCCAATTCTTGTCCAGTCTGATACTACCAAACTTACCATGGGTGAAAGCTGGATGACCAACAGCCCTATAATGAACGCCATTGTGATCGGGATAACCAACGTCAACAACGCAGCTAGAAGTTTCCCCAGCAACACCTCGTGCCGGGTTACCCTCCCCGACAACATCAGCTTCAGTGTTCCATGTTCCTTCTCACCTGATACAACGTCATACGCCAAAAGCAGGGTCAGTATGCCTACCACGATTTTTAGAACTAACGAGACGTCCAGAGATGGGAAGATGGATAGCAAGGGGTTGTCCTCCGCGTATCCCGCACTGATCTCAGGAACGCTGCCCAGATCGATTTTCACAGAGCTGCCAAGCTGCTTCTCCACCCCTTCACTGAAAATGGATAAAATCTCTGGCGGTCGATAGATCGTAGGCTTGATGTTCATGTAAACCCTGACCTCTCGAAATTCATCCGATTCCTTTACAAGCGCTTCATTGTAGTTCTCTAACCTCTGCTGATAGTCCCCCAGCAGGACATAGGTAAACACAGCTATTAAAACTACACAGAGCACCGTTCCCACTCCAAACTTGAGAGTCATTAAATTCAAGAGGAAATCCTTCTTGGCAATAGTCCAGATCATAAAGGACCTACCTCCTATCTTACATCATACCTAAGGAAGGCCACAAAACTAAACAGAAAGAACAACACATTAATGATAGCCAATAATCCCAGATCGAGAAAGACCCTCTGGGCAATATCGACCACACTCTCAGGCTCATTGCTAAATCGTGGAAGGTCACGCAGATCTAAAGGGGCAAAATCTGTTCTCTTGGCATATCTCCACTTGTCGATACCACTGTCATCTACCGAACGGCAGGCCTCAAACCAATCTTCTCCTCTGGCTATTCTCTCCTCAACAGCCGCGTTAATTACCTCTGCAACTTTCGTATAGGCGTCGATGTCCGCCTCTGTAGCAACAGTGAAATAGGGGAGTGAGGAAAATCCTTCTGTCTTCGTGCGGATATAACTGATAACCATATCCCTGTATATCCTGGCTCTCTGCACAAAATGTTGATAACTTCCCAGATCTGTCCCTGATAGGGCTGATATCACATTTTCGTACAGAGAAATAGGTGAAACACGAGAGAGGTTATCGGCAAGATATCTCTGCTTAGCTAAGCTGTTGAAATATCTCTGCTGCACTGTCCACACCTTATCGGCATAGTTGATCCTAAGGGGCTCTGAGAAGACATATTCTTTCTGATAGCTTTCCATCGCAAATCCAGTGGCACATGCCAGAAACCATCCCCCCCAAGCTCCGTGGGCACCCGACTCGCTTGAAAAACCACGTGGAAGTGTATCATAAAAGGCATTTAACTCATCTCTGAATCGATCCCGCAATACCCTGATCTCTCCGTCCATCTTTTCGGCTGGTTCGGTGGATCGAAGATGCGTAGCCAGGTACACACTACCATTGGGGATTACAATGGCGAAAATCACCCAGAAAAATAGCACGAATATTAGCGAAGTAGAAGATTTCTTTGTCAAACATGAGAACAACAGTCCAAAACTAAACATCGCCGAAACGAAGATCAACGATACAACATACATTAAGCCGATCCGCGACCAGTCCGATCCTGCCAATCTCACCATCGGTGAGAACTGGAGGATCAACAGTCCCACGATGAAAGCTGTCGTAATCGGAATAACCGACGTCAGCAATCCCGCAAGAAACTTCCCCAGTAGCACCTGATATCGAGCTACTATCCCTGACAACATAAGCTTCAGCGTTCCCTGCTCCTTCTCACCTGATACGACATCGTACGCCAATAGGAGCGCCAGTATGCTTATCACGATCTTGAAGACCAATAAGATATCCAGAGATGGAAAGATAGAGAGCAACGGATTGCCGGCTATGTAACCAGGACTGATCTCAGGAACACTGCTTAACTCAATTTTCACAGAGTTGCCAAGCTGTTTCTCCACCCCCTCGCTGAACATGGAGAGCACCGCTGGCGGCCGGTAGATCGTGGGCTTGATGTTCATGTAAACCCTAACCTCTTTGAGTTCATCCGAGTTCTTTGCAGCAACTTCGTTATAGCTCTCCAATCTCTGTTGATAATCACCTGTCAGGACATAGGTAAACACCGCTATCAGGGTCACACAGAGCACTGTCCCTACCGCAAACTTGAAGGTCATCAGATTCAAGAGAAAGTCCTTCTTAGCGATAGTCCAGATCATAAAGGACCCACCCCCTATCTCACATCATATCTCATAAAAGCCATATAGGATATCATAAAGAAGACCACGTTGAACCCTGTGAGAAGCAGGATATGCATAAGAGTGGCATTCAGCCTGCCGGAAATACTTTCAGGCACATAGCTGAAGCGAGGTCTGCCGCTGAGATCCAGTTTATCCTCTATAGATATCCTGGGATTCTGTTTCAGGGCCTCGTCCCATTTCTTCCCTGCATAACTCCAGAACTGCTTCCAGTATATTCCGGACTGCTGCTCAAAATGTTGTTTTCCTCGCAGGCCTCCCCCTGATAGATCTGTCGCTACATAGACGTAACAGGGGAGAGGAGAGAAACAAGATATAAATTTGGCTATGGTAGCCTGGTGCTCCTCTTTCTTCTGAAAATCTGCACGGATCTCATTCCTCCTCCCAAAGAAGTCTGCATTGATCTTATCACCGCCCGAGAGTTTCCATATCTCGGCTTCCGTGTATTCCTTGCCCCAGTATGGTCTCGCTGCTTGTCGGAGGGCATTTTCCCGTTCCTCATCCAGTACCTGAAGCTCCCTCTCCATAGCCGCCCTTGATGGAGTCGGGGAGATCAAACTTGCCACATAGGGGCTAATATTAGGGATAATCAGCACGAGTGTAGCCCAAACTACTAATGCACCAGCAACCGATGTAGAAGGTCTCTTAAAAAGGGAGGAAACAAGCAGCCCCAGCAAATAGAATGCAGATATGTAAACGAAAGACATAATAAAGATAAGACACAGCGCTGCCCAACCCTGCATCCCAG
>CAZTBA010000122.1:0-14308 GCA_964611725.1 uncultured bacterium | reverse complement strand
AGGTGGCATAGCTGCATCGTAGTTTTCATAATCATAGTATCCGTAATTTACGTAACCTTCCCCCTGACGCCCCAGAAACTGCGCAGAAGATTCAGAAGATATAACTAAGATAGATATTAGTGAAAAACCGAGAAGGAATCGGCTTCCCATAATCCAGTTCCTCAGAAGTTTAGACATTTCCAGAACCTGCTTTCCCCATCTTATCTGAGAACCTCCCCCATGGTCAAACGGATGAAGAGATATGAGTAGTCCAAATCTTCATATTCCTTGAGTCTATCTTTGTATCTGAGGAATTTTAGATGATAGCCAAAGTTGAAATCAAACTCATATCCGCCATAAAACGCCGAGTTTGATATCATGGCGATATAATCCTCAGAATCATAGTCCCTTTCTTCTGCCATCAGATCACGATGCTTCGACTTGAGAAAGGGAAACCCTTGGGCACCAAATTTAATGGCGGTCCTTGGAGTCAAGCTGAACTCTGCTCTCAATATTGGATAAAGATCCGTAGTGTGAACGGGAATTATTTTTTCATGGCGATCTTTTTTCACCTCAACCATATATTTGATCATAGGTATAAACCTAAATCCGCCAAATTTGAAAGTATAATCTGCTCTGTTGGCCATAGTCCAATGCCTGACCCTGTTAGAACCACCAGCCTGGGATGGCTCCTGGAAGTTGATCTCGTACTTAATGGTATTTCTTAAGACGAAGTTTCTGATCCTCCAGAGTTTCACATCCAAGAAAGCTGTGTTAACAAGGCTATCTTTCATCAGCAACTCATCCTCAAGAAGCCTTGACCTATAACCAGTTGTAGCCGGAAAGCTTTCGCCGATTATGGTATATATATACCAGAACACATCATTAGGTATATTATCTTCAACTCGCTTCAGGCGGTTGATGAAGTTCACTTCGCCCAGAAGAGGCATGCTTTTCAAATAATCAAGTTTCACATAGCTAACTACATTCCGTCCGCCACCAGCTATCTGCCAGGTATTGTAATGCCCCAATGTCAGGTGGAAATGATCCAGGAAAGGTGTTCCTAAGGAGAAGTGGTAGCCCCTCAGATCCTTGTCGTAGACATAATCCGGTTTATTATCGTTCTCTCTATTATCTATAACATCATTATTGTTGAAATCCTCCCCATAATCGAACTGATCGGGGTCAACGTAATATTGGAGAAACGGTTCATCATAGTCAGGAATTTCGTTATCATTTTCGTTTGTATCGGGCCTGCCGTCGCCGTCCTCATCAAGTCCGGGGAAAATTCCCCTGCGTTGTTCTTCCAAAGCATCTACAACTCCATCGCTGAATCTCTTAAGGAAATACCAATCTGGATAAGGATCGTTATCATCATTGTCATCCACTAAGTCCATTTCCATAGTATTGTTATAACCCCTGTCAAATCCACCTTGGATTTCATTAGGATAGGCTAGGTCATAGATACCATAGGTGATGTCGTTTACCGAGATCGATGTAGTATAATCCGGAGAAATGTTAAAACACTCCATGCCCAGCTTAAGTTCCCTGTAATTCTCGCTAACATTGACAAAGAATGCGTCGGCCACCTCTCTATTTCTTTTGCCCTGGGAGATCGGGTACTGGAGGAAATTGAAACTTCGGTTGTATTCAGCTTTCATTTCAAATCCCTTTAACTTCATCTCAGCCTGGGCACCTACTACGGTCACCCCGGTTTGTCTTCCGTACGAGAACCTCTCCCTTTTCATATTTGATCCGTCCCTGACGTTACCCTCAGCCCGAAGCACGTCATAGAAAAAAGTTGCCCTGTTCCTATCTCTAGGCTGATTTGTCCTGAATTCCGGGTTGGCCAGGTATACCTCCGAAAGGCTTATCCTGTAATCGTTTGAGACCAATGTTTCAAAAACAACGCTCTTAGCATTCTCAGGAATTTTAAACCAATATAGCAGATATTCCGTCCCACTTGCCTCCGGCATTCTCTCGCTCTCAAAAACCAAAGGGCGCCCGATAGTGATTCCGTAGTAGTCGCGGATGAAATCCTCATAAGGGGGAACGTACTTTCCCATGGCAGGGAAAGAAGTGTTCGTCCTGGGGATCTCATTTTCATTATGTTTCGTTATCCCCAGGAAAGAGTCGTTTCTCAAATTTCCATCAATATAGACATCTAAGCTATATACCCTTGCCCCTCCACGACCATCATCGGGAGAGTCATCGCTGAATTTCACAACTATGTATTCCACAGGTTCGGGCTCGCTGGGAGTAACACCTTTGAGGCTGTTTCCCTTAGTATCCACCAAACTATCTATACGGTACTGATTTGCGTAGCTGACCCCGAGTTTCAACACGCCTATCCGGCTCTCCCAGTGACCGCCTAAGAGATAAGTCGAATATTTCGTAACGCTGTTGTAACGGTCATCCAGATCGCCAAAAAGCGGACGATCCCTTCTCGAACTCACAACTGTAAATTTGTGATCCCCTGTGTCCACATCCCACCTAATTCCATTTAACTTTGCGACATTCAAAGTCAGAGAGGTAAACTTCGTCCTGATATTGTCACCTATGATCAGTTTCGTGGACCAGTTTCTGTAAGTATCGCTTGCAACCACAAGTCTGTCCAGATATTGGGTAAAGAAGAAATCCTTTTCGATTATGCTGCCTGCATAAGGTGCAATTGTCCTATACTCGTCCATCCTGATAACAGGCATACCATTCATTATGAAATTCCCAAAGATATCGTAAACCGGATTAGTCTGACGGTTGATTATACTGAACCCATATTGGTTGTAACCCTCTATACCATAGTTTACATAGCCTTCTCCAGGATGATATATGAGTTGGGCATTCCCCTTTTCCGGGAGCAAAAAGGAAACTATAAACATGAGGAGGCAAGCGATCCGTAAGATTTCTGAGTATTTCCTGCTATTCATAAGCCTGAATGGGTTAGATGGTTATTACTCACCAAATATTAGACGTATAGAGTACTCTGTAAAACTACGGGACTGATCCTTAAGATTTACAAATTCCCGATACTCTCTTTTATACGCTATCTCAGTCCTAAACTTGTAACCGGAGTAATCCGAGACGTTCTCTAACATCAGGAGATAGTTTTTCCCATCATAGTCCTCTCCGTAAACCGCAAGGTTACGGTACCTCTGTTTGAAAAATGGAAATCCCTGGATACCGGCCCGGATAGCTGTCCTTGGAGTTAGCTGATAGTCCATCCTCAAGATAGGTATCAGATGATATTCGTCGAGGAGAGTAACACGCGGACCTGTCTTCGTTTTTTTCTGTCTCATATACTTTATCATGGGCGTAAATATAAAATTCCCCATATATGATGTGTAGTCCGCCTTAAGCACCAAAAATCCCCACTTTATATCCCGAGCTTCCTGGGAGGTACCATCTCCGAATAAGGATGAATTCTGGGAGTTGATTTCGTATTTCAGACCGGATGTTACGTTTAACCCTGAAAAGCGGTTGAACTTTGTTTCCAGAAATAGGGTGTTGACCCAACTGTTCCTCATAGGCAAAAGATCGGACATGATCTTGAGGGAAAGGAACTCTTTCTCTAAAGGATCTATATAGTAGCTATAGATAGGATCAGGAATGTTGTCCTTGACCTTTTTGGTTATATTGCCGAGTGTTAAACGGCCAAAACCCTCTATATCTCTCAAATATTCCAATTTTCCATAACTAACGATGTTATTGCCGCAGCCGGATATACGTTCAGCCCTATAGTGACCCCATATGTATTTCATATATTTAGACGGTTTTATAGTTACGAACCCGTGATAGCCTCTAAGGTCGGCATCGTATACATAGTCAGGTTTATTGTTATTCTCCCTCTCATCAATCACACCATTATTATTGAAATCATCCCCGAAGACATATTCATCCGGTTCCGAATAGTACATTAAGTACGGTTCCAGATAATCAGGGTAGCGGTTATCGTTTACATTTATATCAATTACTCCGTCATTATCCTTATCCAGACCGGGGAAAACCCCATTTCCATATTCCTTACCTTGCTCCTCGTCATCTGCCCAATCATCGAAATCGTCGTTATCATCCACCAGATTATACATATCCAATCGATTTCCCCTTGATATCTGGGTATATACGGGAGAAATCTTGAAGTATTCCCCTCCGACCTCAAACTTCCCGATAGGCCTGAGGATATTGACAAAATAGGAGCTGCCGCTGATCTCTCTCCTATTTCCGTTGAGCGAAGGGAATTTGAAGTAGTTGAACTTGTTAGTATACTCGGCGTTTAGGGTCATGTCGAAAAGGTCAAGTTTGAGATTTGCCCCATATATAGTTGTTCCCGTTTGGTAATCGAAATCGAAATTTTTCCACTCCAAATTCGAACCATCCCCGATATTGCCCGGGGATCTAATGACATCATTCCAGTATTTCATTTCGGCTTTAGCGCTGGGGAGATAAAGGCCTGAGGCGACGGTAATATTATAATCGTTCGCCACCAGCGTTCTGAAGCTCACTTTCTTAATGTCCGGCGGGATATTATTGAACTTGTAGACTATGATATCCGTGCCATTAGCTTCCCTGAAAGGAATGTTAGATCTGGCATCAAGTACACCATGTCTACGGAGCATTTTAGTCTCAAAATTGTCGAAGGATATTGCAGATGTAAGCCACGAGCCATCTCTCCGGGCGAAATCAAGATCCTTCATTGCCTCGGTTGTACTACTGGGAAGTATCCTACTTTCAATCTCGATTTTCTCTTTCAGATTTTCTATAAGGAAAATTTCCGGTTGGATACCGGACAAGTCTCCGTCGACGAACATCTGCAAGTTATATACACGAGCCCCAGATCCATCTCCGGGGGAATCGTCACTAAATATAACATAGATAGAGCTTGGGCCCGAGAGCTCGCTGGGAACCACTCCCTTCAGCGAACTCTTCTTTCTTCCTATCAGGCTGTCGATCAGATGTAAGTTGACATAGGACGCACCGAAAGTAAGCATACTTCCAAGCCTAGCTTGCCAGTGTCCCCCGAAAAGGTAGGTTGCTAC
This sequence comes from uncultured bacterium, assembly GCA_964611725.1. Taxonomy (GTDB): domain Bacteria; phylum Latescibacterota; class CAZTBA01; order CAZTBA01; family CAZTBA01; genus CAZTBA01. Next base: position 9,296 of record CAZTBA010000122.1, on the reverse strand, counting down.
GTCAGCGGCGAATCCGGTAGGCTTGTCCCCAAACGCGGTAACAGATCCAGGCTGGGAAACCCTCGATGCTAACAATGTAAATCTATTCTTGAATGAAGTTCCATCCCATCTTATTCCATTTAACCTGGCTTTCCTCAGGGTCAGTGAAGTAAAATTTGTACGAACAGCATCCCCGATAATACACTTTGTCGACCAATCTCCGTAGGCGTCACCTGTAATAACAAGCTGCTCAAATGAGCCCGCATAATAAGAGTGCTTAAGGATTGTACTGCCACGCAGTGGCGAGATAGTTCTGTACTCCCCCAATCTGAATATGTCAACCCCGTCTATTAGATAGGTGCCAAACGGGTCATAGATCCTATGCTTATCCCTTATCTTGTAATCAACATACCCTTCGGTACCATAGTTTTCATATGGTTCTTCATCTCTGGAGAGGAATTGAGCTTCACTTATTCCTACCAGAGCATTTCCAAAAACCAGCAGTAAAACAGGTATCCAGATAAACCTATTCACAGGGTCCTCCGCACGGACGTTCAGAACTGATATCTCAGAGAAGTGAAGTGTGATCCGTTAATCATATTTAGCATGACCGGATATCTATAAGCGTAATCTATAGTCAGTCCCATGCGGATGTATCCGAAACCGAGGCTCAATTCCCTCCCTTCGGCCTCGAAATCCGTGGACCCACCAAACCTCAAAAGGAAACCTGATCCCTCTGTGGTTCTTAATTTCTGTTCCCCCCCTATGTAGAGTTTTTTCACACTTTCACTGTAGCTCATATCAATCTCCGCCGCGAGCTGCCTTCCCTCATATAGGAAACCACCTTTAATTTTACGGGTGAGCTTACCCTCAGATCCGGCCTCGGAGATATCAGGCTGGATAATATTATAGAAGGCAAAACCAAAATGGAGCGAGCCCAATGCTCTAAAATCTACTATGCGACATATCCCACCCGCATCAACAGAGAAACTCCTGGATGACCAATCCTTATCTTTCACCCCCGAGATCGGATCTTCCTGCCCGTTGGCCGACCACTGAAGGAGCTTTGCTGTCACCCCCGCAAGAATTCGCTGTTCCCACATGGCAAAACCGTAACCTAAGGCAATGGCTGTCTCCGAGGCACTGCCGGCATCTAAGCGGGATATCCCGAGGCCGGTTCCACCCATCCATCCCAGAGGAACAGCCAAGTTAATCGACGAGCGATGCAGTCTACCCTGGTCCAATCCCAAGAATGGCCGTCCATATGAAACACCCAATTCCTTCCTCCCCCCCTTTCCGAGCCCAGCGGGGTTGTACCATATGGCGTCTATTCCTTTGGCCAGAACGGTAAATGCTTCGCCCATGCCGGACGGTCTGACACCCTCCCCCGCCGTCTCAAAAAAGGCCGCATGCGAGGTCGAAGCCGAAACAGAGATTAGTAAAACCACGGACAAGAAGGCCTTTATCATTTTCATAATCTACACCCTCCACACCGACGCAAGCTCAGTCGGGCGCATCAGATACCCAAGTCCCCTCAGTAGGCAAGCACAACCGTACCGTTGGAAACCTTACTTTCTTTGTCAGTTTTGACTTTAACTTGGTATATATAAATTCCGGGGGGCAGAAGATCACCACCGTCATCCGTTCCGTCCCAAAAGCCTGGAGCAACCCTTTGAAGCGCTCGGAGCGTGTATTCACCAGCTTCCAGCCTGTCAACCTCAAGATCCCTCACTACAGTGCCGGTCAGATCAAAAATCTTTATGTCCACATTCCGAGCTTCCTCGATCTTCGAAAGGACAAACTCTATGACCGTATAATCACAAATACCATCGCCATTTGGTGAAAAAACATCCGGATTTGCCTTAACTCTGGAGAGAACCTTAGGCATTACATCCACCACGAAAACCGACCATGCATACTCCCTCTGAGTCCTGTTCTCTTCAACATTCTGAGGATTTGTTTCAGTTAAGCTGCTATAAAGGTAAGAACGGAAATCATGGGAGCTACCATATAGGATTGTGGAGAAATGGATTGTCAGCGTAATATCGGAATCCAGAGAAGGGTCAAAATCGATCTTAAGACTATCTCCTTCAGAGGTAGCCGTGTATTCCCCCGGACCCAGCTCATCTATGGTAACCGAACTTGCAGAGCTGGGCACAGAGACAACGATTCTCTTAACACCCAGATCGCTGCCGTTACTGGAGAAATCAAGATCCAACGAATATGTAATGTCAACTGGTTGACCCATCAACACATCAGTAGTATCGGGAATGACCTCTGCTTTGGCTACCCGGCATACAATTTCAGTCGAGGATTCGACATGTAGCAGCTTGAATTTGGGAGTCGCACTGCTTTTTTCGGTCTGAAAGTTTATCCTGCATTGTAAGTATCTCTTCGGCTCGGGTGACGAAAAATATACTGGAGATTTAAAATATTCCTCGCTCCAATCGCTCCAACTATCGTCAGGAACAGTTGTATCACCTGTCCTGAACTGAAGGCTCAAACTGGTATACTTAGGAACATCAGCTTCCCAGTTCACTCCCCCGAAATTTTTTGGTAGAAATGGAGAACCTAAGTCCATCACTTCTGAGAAATAGGAGCCGGCCTCGGCATAGCCATCGCCATAGACCTCGACTTCACCCAAATCAGGTTCGTTTATACCGTCGATCTGAGCTATCACGACCCTCACATATCGGGCAGTTTTGGTCTTAAATGAGACCTCCGTCTCCTTATACTGTGACTTATCATCCTCACCTATATTATACAGGGCAGCCACCTCGCTCCATCTGAAACCATCCTCACTGACATGCACTGTGTATCCTCTTAGCGAGTTGATATTCCAATCACTTGCTTTCGTACCATTGGTGATAACCTTAACCCTGTTGACCTGCCGCATGGACTGGAGATCAATATCAACGAAGTGGTTCAACGCCGCGGTTGTACCAGGACTCCAGCCCTTGGTCCTGTCCCCATCCGTAATTCTGCTCTGATCAGCGGCATTTCTATCTTCCACCGGTCTTCCGAACGCCAGATTTTCGCCTCTAACCCACTTCAGGGTAATCCCCCTATCATAGTTTCCAACATCCGCATCATAAGGATAACCCCATATCACACCCGAGGACGGCTCCTTCAGGCCAACCACTTTCCCTCTTTTCATATACCCGATCTGAACGTAGTCCCAGGAAGCATCCTTAGCGAGGTCCGTGAGTTTACTATTAGCCCAACTTGTTCCGCTCTGAGGCTCTGCGGTCCAATACCAGGGATTATTCACTTTATCTATATCGCTTACCATCCTGAGGGTATCCACTTCCACCTCGACTATCAAACCGCTTCCTTCTCCCTGTCCACGATTCACCACCTTTACTGCTATAGTATTACTCTTATTGCTGCCCGTTGCTGTAGTTATGCTGTACTCTTCCGCGGTCGTCCAGACCGAATCCGATCCAATAGAAGCTCCGTTAAAGTAAAGTTCATAACTGTTCACAGCAGTAATTCGGATTACACCTTTCCTCCCGCCATCACCTTCAACATTGAAGTCGCCCCGGAAGTAAACAGTCTGCGGCCAAGTTGCGAATGAAACGGTATCTGAAACGGCTGATTCCTCAGCCTCTGTAAAGCACACACCTACAGGGCTAATGAAAGCTGCCAGCAAAAAAAGAGCTAAGATAACGATCAGCTTTCCCCTATCCATAGGAAGACCTCTCCTTAAAATGATGGCATGAATATATAACAGAAGCTTTGATCTTAACCATCTCCATAATTATCATCTCCCCCCTTAGGGGATAATCAACCGGGTGCCGTCAGGGCGCGAACACTCCGGCAGCACCCGGTTTTCACAAATATGATCCCTAATATTTATTTCTCAAGGATCATCTTCCTTGCCTCACGGGAATCACCCGCACGGAGCTCATAGATGTAAATTCCACTGGCTTGCTCTACACCGTAATCATCCCTTCCATCCCATTCGACACGGTAAGCTTTACCTCCCTCAAGCTCTTCAGACACCAGAGTCCTTACCACCTGGCCTACACTGTTATAGATGACCAAAGTGGCGAAGTCTGATGAAGTCAGGTTAAACTCGATAAATGTCGAGGGGTTGAATGGGTTAGGATAATTCTGAGATAGACCGAAAGCCTTGGGAACAAAGGCTTCCACCTCTTCAACACCAGTCGGCATGTCAGGACCCTTCATCATACCCATCGCAACAGAATAGGGATTATGTCCCAGAAGCTGGCGGGATGATACATAGAGCCCGTTATACATGCTCAGGGGATCCTCAGGAGGAAATTCCGCAACAACAACCATCTGGGTCTCAGGGACCTCGAGGTTATTTAGCATCTGACCGGGACCGAGATGGAAGAGCAAACTCCCATCCGGACCCGCGATGTTAAGCTGCCTGTCACCGGCATAAGACGTCATATAGACGTTTCCGAACCTGTCAACCCAAACACCCTGATGGTCTATACCGGCGGGATGCGGCTGGCCCTCGTCCGTTAAGATGGCCGTTTCCGGGGGAAGGCCCTGAGCCCAAATCACATTCCCATTAAGATCGGCATGGATTAAAACCGCTTCCACATTTTCCGCCCACGGCCAATCTCCTACTTCGATGGTATCGGTGACATAAATGCCACGGGGACCCACATATAACCCGTTGGGATGACCGCTCGGGATATACTCTGACAGATCGATAAGCCCTAAGCTGTCACCGTTGGCGTACGACAGCTTGACAACTCCCTTTGTGTGTCTGCCGTCACCAACCAGAGCATAGATAATGCCATCGTAAATCTCAATCTGCTTAGGTCTGTCATTTTCGAGGGCATGGCCATCATCATTCCAGCTAGTATCGATTTCCCACTCTCCCCGTATGCCTGGGCCACCTTCCTGTATAAGCGTAAGGTCCTCACTTACAATCCTGAATGCCCACACACCAGCCATAGCTTCACGGTCTGCCACGAAAACCCTGTTGGGATCATTGGGATCATACTCAACATCCCTGAACTCCGGCCGATTTTCATCATCGAGCCATTCGGACCCAAAACTTCCTGTTACGAAATTTGTGAAGTTATAGGGCTTACCTGCTTCAGCACCCGGGGCGCTCAGGTAATCAAGACCTATAAGGCTCTTGGACACGCCGCAGGAGCCATCCGTTCCCCAGAGATTGAGCATCCCGTGAGTCGTACCTACATGCTTGGTGTCCGTCCAAAATGCCGGTGGATCAACACCGAAATCTATCGAACCGCTGGTATTATAGCTATCCCAACTGGATACCCCGCACCAAGTGGCAGGATCATTGTTATTAACAGCGTAGATGAAATAGGTATAATACCCCTTGGGAACCGCCTGTCCATCGGCATCTGTGCCATCCCAACTGGCAGTACCGGCACCACTAAAAGTACCTACTTCCCAAGTCTTGACAAGATTGCCCGCCGGGATGCCAGAGTACACCGCTACATAGACATTTGCCCCTGAAGCGCCAACACCCGGTCCTTCCAAATCAAAGGGGATATCTATAACACTTCCATCAAAAGAATAGTCCAACCATTCCTGTGTGCTTGCGCTCATAGGATCTGGCATCCCACTCTTAACCGGGGCAACACAAAATGCTTCGCTACAGAGCACCAGCACTGCTATCAAGCTTATAGCTAAAGCCTTATACGATTTCATTTCTAACCCTCCTACTGGCACAAGACAAGGCCAATCTTTAAAGAATTCCAAACCTCAACAGGAGAAATATCTCCCAACGATCTTACCTTATATAACCCTAATCTATCACCTCCTTCTACCACGGAAATTCTGCCTTATTCAAACTCCTCAACGCCCACCACCTGGTCTACTGTTGTAAAAAAGCAAAGTGGCGAAATCGGAATCCGAAGAAGGCAAGCCAAAATTCATACCTAAACGAAAACCTCTCTCAACCCTCCCATTGGCACAAGAAAAGGCCAATCCAAGGAAATCCAAACTCAACAGGAGAACCTCCTAATGGTCCTGATCGAATATAGGTCTCATCACCCCCTTCCATCATAGTAAACTCCACCCTCCTCAAATTCCTCGATCCTTCACCATCTGGCCTCATGCTGCTGTAAACAAACAAAGTGGCGAAACCGGAACCCGACGAAGGCAGGCAGAAATCAATACTTGAAGGAAAATCTCGCCAAAAGAACTGCGTTCTTGAGAGACGGGACTTGAATTAATCGAAATATGGACTCTATACTTGATTTATCATAGCGGTATTAGAATATTCGCTTATCTTTAATTATATATTTCTAAAAAACAAATATTTAAAGAAATACAAATTATGTTAAATCGTTTTGACAAGTTCAATTTAGTCTTTCAAACACTGTTTGTCAAGTCTTTTTTGGCGGTCTCTCCAAATTTTCTGTAAAACTATGCTTCTGCATTTTTACGGTTTCGATCATTCGAATTGACATAAATCGTTGGGGAATACCGGTTTCAAACACTTGGCGATGTATTTCATAAATCCTTAATAATAAAGGATTTAAAAACATATGCGGAGCTACAGATAAAGAAAAAACCTCCGATATGAACATCCGAAAATCTGTTTTCTTATAAGGGTGTAACCAAAAACTCAGACTAACAAGCTCCTTCCAGATGAAGGTATACATTGATTGCTAATCGTATATAAGTGGAGCGTTAATTTTTGTTTAAGTTCTGCTCAAGAGAAAGAGTAAAAACCTTTCAAGCAGAAAATTTGTTGACAATATTGATACAATTGGGTAGATTCCTCACCAATTACTACCAACCCCGAAAGACAGCTTCGGGAAAATTGCTTATAGCGTTTTTGCATCTAATTGAGAAAGGAGCTTTGGAGATGGAGGATAAAGTCCGTCTTGCAATGGTTGGCTGCGGGGGAATGGCCTATGATGGTCACAGAAGGGGTATGGTTGAGCTCTGGAAGAAAGGGATCCGCAATTTCGAGGTGGTAGCGGCTGTGGATATCGATCTCGAAAAGGCTGAAAGGATGGCCTCGGGAATCGAGGATTTTCAGGAGAAAAGGCCAAAGGTATATGAGGATCTGGATGAGCTCTTAAAGGAACCCGAGTCCTTCGATGCGGTCGGTATCTCCACCTTACACAGAAACCACCACGAGATGGCAGTACCGTGCCTTGAACTCGGGAAACATGTGATTATTGAGAAACCTTTCGCATTCACAATGAAAGCCTGTCATAAGATAATGGATGCAGCTAAGGAGAACGGCTGTCTTCTTCAGGTTGCTGAGAACTACCGATTTTCCCTGGGAAACAGGGCAGTTCGCTGGGCGGTCAGCGAGGGGATGATCGGAAAGCCAAGGATGCTCTTCTGGATAGGCGTAGGCGAGAGGCTATGGTCCTGGGGGTGGCGCGATATCAAGGATCAGGCCGGAGGTGGATGGAGCTTCGACTGTGGGGTACACTTCACGGACCTTTTCCGCTTCAGCCTGGGATTGGAGGCCGAGAAGATCTATGCAATATCGAAGATATACAGCCCCTTCCGCTACAAGGAGCGTGATAAACTTGAGGGGCCTATGGTAGAGTCCACCGTTGAGGATACAACCATAGCCATAATCGCTTTTCAAAACGATGTAACTGTCCAATGGACCTCGACGATAGCTGCACCTGGAGAAGGTTTCTCAAACAGTACGATATATGGGGATGAAGGATCGCTCAATTGGAGCACTGGTATAACCCTGAGGGGTGGCGAGAAGATACCGCGCGAGAAACTCCAGGCGGATTTTATGGCAAGCCTGAGTGAAGAGGAGAAAGAAAAGCTATTCCCACATGGAATTACCGATGATAATGTAGCCATCGAGTTCAAGCAGTTCTTCGATGCCGTTCAAGGAAAAGGTGGGATAGAGGTAACGGGTGAAGAAGGAATGAAAGACGAAGCGATATGTATGGGCCTTTATGAATCGGCCTGGTTCGGTAAAGAAATAAAGATCGCTGATGTCGAAAACTGCAAGGTCGAAGGCTACCAGGAGGAGCTCAACAAATACATAGGGCTATAAAGGGGGAAGGAATAAGATGAATAAAACTATAAGGTGTGCGGTTATCGGCTACGGAGCGACCTGTAATATGGGCAACGCTCATGCCAACTGGATCAGCAATGTCAATGGTATGAAGGCTGTGGCTGTATGCGATGTAGACCCGAAACGCACCGCCGTAGCGGAGAAGGATTTCCCGGGTATCGAGACTTATAACGATCTATCCGGTATGATTGAAAAGAGCGAGTTCGACCTCGCTGTAGTCGTGACTCCGCACAACACCCATGCCAAGCTTGCCATACAGTGTCTCGAAGCCGGGAAACACGTCGTGGTTGAGAAGCCGATGTGCATCACAGCCAAAGAGGCGACCGATATGATCGAAGCAGCCAAAAAGGCTAAGGTGATGCTCTCGGTCTTCCACAACAGGCGCTATGATGGATCCTTTATGACTCTCAAGGAGATAGTGGCGAAGGATCTTATCGGCGATATCTTCCACGTGGAGACGTTTATAGGTGGATACGGACGCCCAGGAAGCTGGTGGCGCTCGGACAAGAAGATCTCCGGAGGTGCGTTCTACGATTGGGGAGCACACTTTGTGGATTGGCTTCTGAATCTCGTGCCCGGCAATGTTGTGGGGGTAACGGGATTTTTCCACAAGCTTGCCTGGAAAAATGTGACGAACGAGGACCATGTGGAAGCTATGATACGTTTTGACAGCGGTGCAGTCGCAGATGTCCAGATCTCACAACTTGCGATGGAGAAAAAGCCCATTTGGCATATACTTGGCACGAAGGGTGCGATAGTCGATCTGAGGAATAAGGAAGAGAAATTCAGAGTCACGACCAACGTGAAGGGTCATCCTGCCCAGATAGAGGTGCCTTTCAAGAAGGACGATTGGGAGTCCTATTACAGGAATATCGTCGACCACATTTCCAAGGGTAAGGAACTGAAAGTCAAGCCCGAGGAGGCCAGGCGTGTAATAGCGATAATAGAGGCAGCCGAGAAGTCCTCCAGGGAGAGGAAGACCGTGGAGGTTCCTTACGAGTAGCATTCATTTCGGCTGAATATTGGACTATTTCTTCTGTCCATAAAATAGCTACGGTTGGACCTTGCCATAAGCATTTAGCTTTCAGCTATCAGCAGTTGGCAAAAGCTGATAGCTGAAAGCTTGTCTTGCTATATTAGCACCATTGTCAACTGGAAAAGCTATAATTTCATGAAAAGCATACCAGTGCAAGATCAATAGAGTAGATTAACGTTGAGTTACTTTATTCAGATTCTTTCTTGCCCGGTTTTTCTGTACCGAGGCTGATTTTTTCAACACCGACCCGTCTGGCCA